>JBNJLU010000215.1:0-4101 GCA_050591185.1 Candidatus Nitrosocosmicus sp. | reverse complement strand
TCAATCTATCCCTATCCGGATCATAACTGTTGCTTGCGTCCAGCACCACCTCCTGCCCCCCTATAACTTCTGAGGGTCCCGATGCCTCAGCTACTGGAGAAGATTCTTTTGGTAAAAGTACCATGCTAAAGGTGTCAACATCAGTTATCCCATTTATGTCTGTCACCATAATCTCAAAATCCAATATGGACATTTCTTCGACAGCAGGAGTTACGAATGTGGATCTTTGTCCATTTGTACCCAAGTATTCCACGTCAGGCCCACCAATCTGCCTCCAACTAAAGGTCAATCTATCCCTATCCGGATCATAACTGTTGCTTGCGTCCAGCACCACCTCCTGCCCCCCTATAACTTCTGAGGGTCCCGATGCCTCAGCTACTGGAGCGCCTGGCTCTCTTTCAATAGGACAAACAACCTTTCCAGTAAAACTCCCTGATTGATCTTCTTGTATTTTCATGTTTGCTACAGAAACTTTTTCACAATCGCCATTGATTGTAATGGGTTTTGGCGCAGTGTTATTGCATAATGTGTCAGACATCACCAAGCCCTCTATACTAAAACCTTTAGGGTCAATGTTGCCCCTATCTAAAACACCCCCTTGGGCCAAGGTGGAGTTATATGCGTCTTTAAAATATATTTCAAAGGATCCATACAACTGCCCATGGGTGTTTCGAAAACCCATAAATGACAGGTTTCCATTTTTGAATTGGTTTCCATCACTACATGCAAAGTTACCTATTCCGTTATAGGAAACTTCTTGTTGCTCAATTACTGAAAATGCCATATTATTTATATGATTTATAGATAATGAAAACGAAATTGTGAATACAATAAAGGTGATAATTGCCTTAAGCATTATGCTAAATGTCTAATATTTTCATATGTAGTTTATATAGATTGTGAAGGGATAATGCACGATTCTTTTTGAACTTAGTGATCAGGTTTCGTATTTGATTGATCCAAACAAGTTCTAATATGTTTAAGCTACCTCAAAGTTTTTCTTAATGTCTTTCCAAATTTTTGTGATTATTGTTGCTGCAATTCGTTTATCGAATATCTTATCTTTGCTGTATCGGGTTCAAATGTTAGCAAATGCTGTGATCCAACTAATCGTAGTGAGGAAGGAGACCGCTCCAAAAAGTTAATTGTTGCACCAATGGGCAACATAACCATAAAATCTGTAGTTGAGTTAACAGAGAGAATCCATTCCCTGTTTTCTTTCTGAAGGATTCCGGATGTCTTATAGGTTATTCTAATGTTGTCGGTGTCAATATCCTTTACCATTATCTCATTATCCTTAACAAAAACATACTCTAGAGGGTTTTGGCTATTGTTATTTAAGTTAATATCAGTAATATTAGAGCCAAGGAGACGGACTTTAATTTCATTTTTTCCTATATTGACCATATCCTGAATTATGGCTGTGGTGCCTGTGGGGAAAGGCGAAATGAAAAGCGAATCTACAACATAGCCGTCCTCTGCATAAGTAGTTAGATATGCTACAGAAATAACGCTTAGAAATGACATCCATAGCATAAACCTGACTATATGCAAATGATAGTTAGAATATAAAGAGTATTTTATTAAAGTTTGTGTTGGGAGTCGCTTTGTTTTTTATGCTTCAAACGATCCCCACCAATATAAAGTCAAACATTTTTGGATCATTCGTTCATCATATGTGGTTTCTACAACTAAGCTAAATCAGCCTTATTTAAAATACACCCCATCAATGAGGTCATCTCAAAAATCTTGATCCTATTGAAAGGGATCACAGATTAACTGTGAAATTTGCACATGTCGACACAACAACTGCATCCCTTTCTCTGTGGCGATATAGAATACAATCCCATTTTGTGAATATTGTTTTAGCAATCCCCTATGGCTTAAGAGATTGGTATAGTAACTAATTTGCTCATAATTGAGTCTTGCTTTAAGCATGATTTGGGTCTTTCTCCTTCGTTCTGCGCATGTGTTTATAATTTCAGCGATTATTTCCATGGACCCTCGGCATGTTTTTCTTTTATCTGTCGACACCATCTTTTACTGCTAGTCTTATGGTTTGGATTGTAGATTAGGGCAATGATGAAACGATGGTGGAACGGCTGTTCCAGCATGATGAGTTATCATTATTGCCATCATATGGTTTGTTTTCTGCATCATTTGCTCTCTTTTATGATGCACTTATCTAACAGCCACAGCGAGATATTGCGAAATGGCCGATACAATTAGCTCTTCGCTATACCTAAGAAATATTATCTGCTTTATTTGAGATTCACAAAATTACATAAAGGTCAAAAGTATGAGTGAGCAAAAAAAAGGGAACGGTATTCAAGTTTATTATACCCATGACCATCAGCAAAAGATCAAGCTGATGAAAAATAACGCAATCATAAACAAAAAAGAAGACAGAAATTGCAAAATATATAAAAAAACGATACTCTAAATTGATAAGCGAAAAATCCATGGGTTACAACAGTTTTGATTTAGAGGATTGATGGCATGCAAAAGTGATTGGATTCTCTTTAACTGTGAGAAACTAATTGTAAAAACCCTACCATTGGTTATTTTGAAGTTTTATGGCTGCTACAGCATACAGTGTTACTGTTTCTTTATGTCACTCTTTCAAAAAAAAGGCATCACAAAACTTCTAGCTAAATCAAATATTCCCTTTTCTGAGGACAACAAGCTCCAAATCCATTCACATCATAGGTTCCTCATTCTTTCACCTCAGCTATAGACTATATAATGGGACAGTACGATCTCTAACCAAAAAAGGCAAATACGTTGTTTTATCATTACAAACTCTTAAAAATTGGAAAGATCGCCAGATGAAAAACTCATTTAACTATTCATTGATAATTCTCCAGCTTCCTTTCGCCCTATTATCTTTTGCAAATTAAAAGGGGATTAGGTTATTAGAAATTGCTGAGGCCATTGTTTCGTTTTTTCTTGATGCGTCATAGTTTCACACCCATTTTCATTTTATAGCGGATTGTCAATTATTCATTTGATGCAGGTATTGCGCTGTCTACTTTTGCGTTGCATCGGTTTCCTCTTCTGCATCCACACATCACATTTTTTTTCAGCCAGTCATTAAATTTTTTGCATCCAATAGAAACAAACCAGTCAGTCTTTTAACAACAGGAGGTTGGTATCGGTATTGGATTCATAAATCCTAAAGAAAGTATCATACTCAAAAGAATCGATAAACCCATTAGGATGATTTGTCACCCTGATGCGTTCTTAAGGAGATGGATAATACTTCCCAACGGCAAGGACAAAGCAAAAATGCCTGTCCTAGATAAAGAGGAATTGCAAAGACAGGGGGTAATCATAACAGCAAAGAAAACCCCAAGCATAGTTTCCGGAGACAATACAGAGGAACACCAATATTTGTCAAACAGCGATAATAATTTCTCGGCACCAAAATTACTAGTTACTGGCCAGATTCCACGAAATACCCCATACGAAAAAGGATTTCCACTGCAGTACAAGGAAGATCCTATCAATGGTAACCTTGTTCCTGATCCCCTGGTAAATGATGACCAAGCCATTATTGCAAATCTCAGGGATAAAGGTTTGGTAGTCATTAGCGGTTGCGCACATGTAGGCATTATTAACACAGTCAACTATGCCAAATCTCTTACAGGAATCAACAAGATATTTGCCATTGTAGGTGGTTTTCACCTAACTGGTGGAGGAATTTATGAGGAGGCCATAGAACCAACAATATCAGAATTGAAAAGGATGGACCCAAGGTACCTGATTTCCTGCCATTGTACGGGATGGAAGGCTACAAGCAGAATTATTCACGAACTAGGAGAAAAATTCCTGCAGTCAACTGCATGCACCACTTTTACATTCGATTCGACCATTTGATGTAATGGTATTGTGTGAATCTAAAGGAGGGTTCAACTTCATTTTATCTGTAGGTAACTGTATCCACGATAGGCAAGCTTGAATAAGAGCTTTGTAAAAGAGCTTTGTAAATGAACTGGCACATTGGACTAATGCCGATAACAGTCCCCTCTGAGAGATTATGTTATTTATTAGGGTAATTCTAGGTTAAGGTTTTGAATTTGCGTTATCTAGTCAATCTTG
>JBNJLU010000214.1:0-4105 GCA_050591185.1 Candidatus Nitrosocosmicus sp. | reverse complement strand
ATTGAGGGTGGGCAGAATGGATTTTTATTCTGTCAAGTATCCAACAATTTTGTTAGAGGTCAAGACCGGCATTATCTTGTTTGCTATGATCTCATTGAAACCGAACCTGTAGGGTTGTTGAAGAAAGAAAAGATGAATATTTAGATAAAGATAGAATAAACTTTAATAAATAAAAAAAGGAGTTAGACATAATGGAATATATAATGGAATTAAAATATTTCCATTTTAAAAAATTTCAATAATGGTATATAAATTACCCTTATTGTAGAGGTATAAGGGAGACAGAAGAACTTGTCAAACGAGGAAAATCAAATTGAAGATCTTAAAAGACAATTTAGCAATAGCGATAATACAGAATTACAAAAGTCAGTGTTAGATACGCTAATATTACACCGTGATAAAGGCATCGGTGCTATAATGGAGTTAATCAATGATATTCGCATTGAAGACAAGGTAAAACTCTATGGTTTAGACGTGATAAAAAATTTTAAACATTCCCATGGTTTTTGATATTATTTGACATGTTTCCTATTGGTTATACTTGGTAAGATTCTAACTAGCAATTATCCTCAACCTAATCAAGTTAGCAGAACCTACCATTACCAGGTCAAGAACAGACAAGGGTATACCCGTATTTTTTCTGGTATGCTTCAGCACCATATGGTAGTTATACCAATTCGGTGCTTTTACCCTTCAACCAATATGACTGGTGAGTCAATAGGTAATCTATCGTGCCACCTCTTCTATCCTCATCTATGTATTAGAATGATAAATAGATCTTATATTCACGTGATGCTTGATCCATTAGAATAAATCTGAAAGATGGATTTTTAAGCCGCAGGACATGGCCGCAACCACCACCACTACTAAAGCGCCATTATCATATTATCTGCAACCCCATCTTGCAAAAGTGGCAACAACATGCGTCAACTATATACATACACACAACACACTAAAGCAAACAAGAACGGAATGGATAGAACAATGCTCATTACAGCGATAACGAATCTTTGTCTATCTTAATGTCACTTCTCAAAGTCTCAAAAGATGTGGATACGGGTTCATCAGGTGTCATCGATAGTTCACCTCTATATACTACTTTGTCTTCTATCCTTTTGACATAGCCTCTAAACACACCTAAGGCTGACTTTACTTGAAGATTCAAACCCGATAGTTGTGCCATGGCGCCTACTTGGATATCCTTGTTAACGTCACAACCAGTTAGGATCCATTTGTTTACAGGAGGCACAATGTTTCCCCTTGTATCGGAGAGGATATCATGCAGTCTGTTCTACCCTGCCTAGGAAGGCCATAATAATGGAGATGTCCTCTTCCTCATGGATACGAAACGGATTTTCGCTGCACTTTACATATATCATTACGGCGCCGTTGGGAGAGAAGACATATTTCACATTTAAAGATCCCTGAGGCATACCTATTCTTTGGTTATAGGTTTTGGCGCCGTTTATCGGCGCCGGCTTGCATTTCTACTCATAATTGATATGAATGATATTATGTTAATGAGTTGTGCTTGTATTTGGCAGTTTGACGGTTAAGACCGTTGTTTTTAAAATAAATTGATCGATTAAAATACTAACATAAACATCCGTCAAGATATGGGAAACCATGCAAAACCATATTAAATTTAATGAAATATAGTGACAGCATTAATGGTATTTTGTGCAAATTGTGGTTATGATTTATCATCAAAGGATTTCAATTTCTGTCCTAGGTGTGGGAATTCCACCACATTACAAAAAAAAGAAATGCCATCGACTACGCAACCTAGCATAAAGAATCAAAATGGTAAGGGAGATGGACTAATAATGTGTGGAGTGCTTATTATCATTGCAATAATCGTTACACTTTTCTTTATGATTTTAACTGGTTATGCTTATTCCTATCTTCAAAACTATGTAGAAAAATCTGTTAATACATGTAATTTAGCAATAGAACTGTCAAATCCAGGTCTTGCAGAGGAATGCCATGCTAGTAAATCCAGAGGATCACCAATAATGATAGTTGTCATTGTACTTTTCATTGTTACGCTAATAGGAATCTACATTATTCTAAGGGCAATCTACATCTTTCTAAAGGCAATTAGGTTAAAAGTAGGATAGTGAATGATAAAGTCTTTAGTCCCTCAAAAGAAAACAATGCATATTGATTATTTTGTCATCTAATTATCATTTACTTTCCTTTAAAAAGTTATACACCTTATTGCGTTTTTCACATGATTTGCGAACATAGTTTATACTGGTTTTTTTCTCTCCATACTATCCAACAATTTTCCAAACCTTTCAAGGTTTTTTTATGCTGTCTCAACAATCATTTCCTTCTTTGATAGTGTGTTATTAGATATTCCCAAATAATGCTTATTTACTTGAGTCTTTTCATCATAACGGATAGAATTGGCATTCAAGTGTGGCAAATGTAACCTAGAATTTGAAGAAGAAAGACGGTTAGAGACCCATAAAAAAGTTCATGGTCGGAAATCCAAGATATCAGAATATGGCAGTCCAGAATTTAACCAAGATAGGTTAAGGGGATAATTTTACCCCCTCAATCTTCATATGCGGTCTGCAAACCATTATAATTGATATGTTAAATTGATTGGTAGAGCCTGCTTCACCTAATCTTCACAATTCTGATGTATCCCTTTTTGTCTTTAGCCTCTTCTTGGTTTGGTGGCGCTCTGGAGCGCCGCTAACTTGGCAATCATTCTCTTTATGTTGTTCTTATGACCATGACCATCCTCACTTGAGAAATATGTCCATGTTCATAATTAATCCAATAATGTTTAATGGAGTTCCATATTTCTTTAACAATGTTAAAATTCTTTAGAGTATGATAACTTTGATGGTGAAAAGTCTTTAGACTCAGTTTCCTACAAATTACAATACTCAGTATTGCGATAGTTATAACAATCGGTATAATGGCGTTGATTGAAACAGGCAAAGAAAAATCCATTCCCTATATGAAGAATATGCATTCGAATTTGACCATTACACTGGACAACAGACCAATTGCCATACCAAGCCAAATAGGAATAGATAATCCGTTATGGAAGGTCCATAATCTTGATAAATACGAGACACCAGAAATGTCAATGCCTATAGGACTCATGCCGGTAATGGCACCATTGCATACCCATGACAATCTTGTACTAATCCATATAGAATCAATAATTAACCGAGACTACACATTAGGCGAGTTTTTCCAAATATAGGTGTAGACTTTATTGGCAAACCGGTAAAAGCTACTGTTAATGGTAAGGTGGTATCAGATTATGAAAACATAGTTCTGAAATACAAGGAAAACAAATGGGTGAACCTGTTTTTTACATCTTTTAAAAACAAAAGATGATTCAGGTCATGCTATTTTTTACTGTTTTTTTGATGTTGCTGTTGTCGTTGTGGAGTAGGTGGTTTTGTTGGCAGAAGAGTCATCGTTGTTGTCTTGACTGCTTTGGTTGCTGTTGTTGTTTGAGTTAGTAGCTTCTGAAACTGCTGATGCTACTTGTCTTGAGTTGTTCTCAAAGGTCCTTGCTGCGTTTACGTTGAGGTTTGAGAGATGTTTTGAGTTGTCTTTTGCTAGCTGTACTCCTGATTTCCATGAATCGAGGTTTGAGAAGATCATGTTGTTTGTCAGTCTTATTGCTGACACTGCATTGTCTGCAAAGTTGCTGACACATTTGGTGTATGCCTTTGTCATGGAGTCTGGGGAAGCAAAGCTTGTGACTAAACTGGTATAGCTTTCGCTGTATGGTCTCCATGCTGACTGGAGTGAGTTAATCACTGCTTTTTGAGACTCAATATACTCCTCTGAAATCTCTTTGGCTGTTTGAAGTGATTGCTCTTGGTAACTGTTAACAATGTTGTTGTAACGTGGGATTTGGTTTCTTGACTCTTCTATTGACCTGTTGATGTTGTCTTTGGTTTGGTCAAGTGACCTGTTTATTGACTCTTTGAAATCATTAGAGTTTTGGTTATTGTTGTTGGTATTAGTTTCATAGGAATATTTTGAAAAGTCTGCATTACTGTCGTTTTTGGCTTTTGATTTTGTTGTTGAATTATAAAATTTAAATTTCAAAATTATATAATAT
>JBNJLU010000213.1:0-4120 GCA_050591185.1 Candidatus Nitrosocosmicus sp. | reverse complement strand
ATAGATTTCTTTGAATGCGATAAAATGGGCTGCGCCAGGTCCGAAAATTCATCGGGCTCAAGCCAGTGAATGGCTATTTCACCCGATTTTATCTTTTCAATAACCATAGAGGTTTTTTCAACATCATATTTATCATGTATCAACTCACGGATTGACTCTTTGCTTATTGACGTTTTGTAATATCTGTCATACAGCATTCTGGCAATTTTTTTATCGTATACAGATTCCTTAGCTACGAGGCCAAACCTTTTAGCGATTCCCCAAACCTTCCAGTTTATGTTATAGGTACCGGCAAACGAAGCTATCAATACAGACTCCACATCAAACTCATCTTCAAATAAAGAAAGAAAATGATTTTTCCTTAGTCTTACGTTATTTGAGCTTAACAAAATTCTGTAGGGATCGGAACGGGTTTCAATCACATAACCCATTTTTGAGGAGATGAATGTGGATAGTAATGAGCTTAGTGTGTTGTTAACTTTTGATCCAAAAGTGCTATGGATAACAACAATGTTTTGGTTCAAAACAGTCTCAATTACAATATTTTCAGTGTTTGGGACTATCCCTATGGATTTTAGCTTGCCAGATAGTTTTTTCAAAAACAACAAATCAAATTGCGAAAGAAAAAAGTTAATTCGGGACGATTCATTGATGTCAAACAACTTATTTCTAACAATGCCAACCATTCTGGCAGTTTCATAATCAACAGGAATCATCTCGCCCACCCAGTAAGGAACATTAATTGGAGCACCGCTTAAGGGCTCTACATGAACTTGAAGCTTACCTTCATCGATTATTAGTATTCGCCATTGGGAACCTTTCAAAACAAAAACATTTCCCTTCTCACCATAGTCCCCCACAAATTGTTGGTCCAATGTGCCTATCCTTTTTTTACTGATGGAATCGATTACCTCAAACTTAACTACATGAGGTATTGTCGACACATTTTCATAATAATACCTAAATGATTTTCCACTGCGTGATATAGTTTGTTTTTCCTCATCAAATCTCAATAGGCGGGTAAGCTTCAACAAATTAATGCAATCCAAAAAATCCAAAAACGATACAGAATTAAACGAATAAGATAACCTAAAGAGTTCAAATAATTTACCTATGGGTATAGGCTGTTTAATTTGCAATGTCACCCCTATGATATTATGGGCCAAAACATCAAGGGCCCCTTTATGAAGAGTTTGTGATTCTATGGAGCCCCTATTGACCCTGTTAACTATTCCAACAGACTCCATAAAATCATCAAAGTTATGGGTAATTATCATGCCTTTAGCAGAAGACTTGCGCGTATGCCTGCTCCTTCCAATGCGCTGAATTAATTTTGATACCTGTCGAGGGGATCCATAATGAATAACGAGATCTATAGAACCAATGTCCAAACCCAATTCTAGTGAGGATGTACAAACCACTATTCCAACAAAACCAGACCTCAACAGATTCTCTGTTTCCTCACGGGCTTCTTTAGATAGGGAACCATGGTGTATATGGACCGGGATGCTGTCTTGGTTCCTTAGTACAGTTCCAATAAACTCTGATTCATCCCTTGTGTTGGTAAACAGTAACACCGAAGAAGAGGGATGGTATTTCTTTACAAATTCTACAATAAATGAGGAAACATCGTTTATTGAGCCATCCATATGTTTTATCTCCACGTCATATTTTCTAAGAGTTTTATCCACCAAGATAGCACATTTTCCTTGCTCTCCGGAAATAAAACGGGATGCCTCCCTGAGATTTCCAATTGTTGCAGAGATGCCAATTCTGCAAAAAGAACTAGAGATAAGGGATAACCGCTCTATGCATAATGATAAATATGATCCTCTTTTGGAAGGCAACAGTTCATGGACCTCATCAATGATCACCCATTCCAAGGTTTTTAAAAGTGGAATCATTTTCTCATTCACCAAAATTATAGCCAAGGATTCGGGCGTGGTAATTAAAATATCTGGCGGATTTTCATATATCTTTTTGCGTTTGCTATAGGATGTGTCACCATGCCTTATGTCCACCCTTAAACTTTCAGATTCTGCATACCTAATGATTCTTCTAAAAACATCGTTATTGAGTGAACGTTGAGGTGTTATGTACAGACACTTGATTCCAATATTTTTGTTCTGACCGTCTTTCTCTAAGGAAATCATACTAATTACTGGAATTATTGCTGATTCTGTTTTTCCAGAACCCGTCGGCGCAACAATAAGTGAATTGCGTCGTCTAATTATAGCGCGATATGATTTTTCTTGGATGGAAGTTAAGGCGTCAAATGACTCTTTTTGATATTTATTTAGTACAAAAATATCTAGTTTTTTGCGGTATTCCCTATTATCCAAATTTACCAGTTTTTTGCTTATCTTGCTTGTATCTGCTGTCTTTTTTATTCAGATTTGTAGAAATTGTGGATTCCTTTGGAATGGCAGGCACAGATTTGGCAGCAAAGTACTCGTAGACAAATATACCGACTAGTGCTGCAATAAACATTAACAATGATGAAAAATAAACTAAACTATCAAAAGAATATGCCAACTATATCACTGACAATTATATCCAGATTAAGTTATAAATATGTTAAAGATTTCTAATTAAAATGCACAAATAGGTTTTTATATTGAGTTAATTGTGTTTAATTATAATTCTCGTTGTTGTTTCTAAGGAAAATAAATAGTGATACTAATGCATTCAAGGACGTTTAACCCAAATCAGAATAGTCAGGATAAACAGTCAATAATGGCCACAATATTGCAAAACCTCCCCAAAGAGTGTTCACTAACTAAAATAGAATACGAAGGCCCAAGAATTGCGCTTTATTCCAACAAGCCAGAATTTCTACTGAACAATAATCAAGTGTTATCTAACATAGTAAACCTAATAAAAAAAAGAATAGTTCTAAGGCTGGATGAGTCGATAAGAAAAAAGGAAAGCGAGGTAACCAAAATTATTGAAAAACACATACCAAAAGAAGCAGGTTTTACAGATATTTTATTTGATCCGGCCCTAGGGGAAGCAACGGTATTTGTAAGAAAAATAAATCACATCGTTTCAAACGACGATAAAATAACAAACAAACTGATAAATCAAACAGGCTGGAAACTCAATTTCAGGAAAACCCCAAGAAGCATATCCTTATTGAAGGAAATCAACAAAATAACGAATAAAAATTCGGAAAACAGAACCCAATTTTACAAAAGAGTAGGTGAGACGATTTTCAGAGAAAAGCTGGATCCAAACGTCGAAGCCAGCCTAATCTCTTTGGGAGGATTTGCAGAGATAGGCAGATCCTCAATGATCCTAACCACAAATGAAAGCAACATATTGATAGATTGCGGGATGAATACATATTCAAATGATCCGCTATTAATGTTCCCAAGGTTTGATTCCATTGGCGTAAAGCCTTCCGAAATAGATTCCATTGTGTTGTCCCATGCGCATTTTGATCACACAGGATTTGTCCCGGTATTGTTCAAATATGGATACGATGGGCCCGTGTACTGTACTGAGCCGACCTCATTTTTAATGTATATACTTTTCAGGGAATACATAAAAAAATACAAAGAAAAGGCACTTTACAGTGAAAAAGAAATTGAGGAGGTTTTCTCCCATCTGATTTACTTAAACTATAACATAGTAACAGACTTATCACCGGACATCAAAGTTACATCATATAACTCGGGTCACATACTTGGCTCATCATCATTTCATTTTCATTTAGGAAATGGGGACCATAATTTTGTATATACAGGTGATTTGAAATTTGGAAAAAGCTGCTATTTGGATAACGCCACATGGAATTACCCCAGGGTGGAAACATTACTGATAGAAGCAACAAATGGGGGCAGGGAAGACACGTTTCCCTCCAGGGAGGACGCTACAGAGAAACTAATAAGCAGCGTCAATGCGGCCATCAAAGACAAAAGCACGGTTTTAATTCCAACACAGATGATTGGAACCTCCCAGGAACTAATAATTACACTCGATCAACTAATAAAGCAAAAGAAAATAGAGAAATGTAAAATTCATGTTGACAGATTGATTATAGATGCAAATTCAATTCATGAAAGTTATACCGAATTTTTGAACAAGGTAGTTCAGCAAAACATTGTATCCGGAGACT
>JBNJLU010000212.1:0-4145 GCA_050591185.1 Candidatus Nitrosocosmicus sp. | reverse complement strand
TCGTCTGCTTCATTCTGAAAGTCAAAAACCCGGCTGTTCTCAAATATCCTATCCTGGCGTGTGGACTTGGGGATTACCCCAAGACCATGTTGCAGGCTCCACCGGATAAGAATTTGTGCTGGTGTTCTGCCATGTTTCTTGGATACCCTTTCGATGGTTGGATGATCAAGCCTTCTTCCCCTTGTTAACGGGCTATAAGCTACAACATGGATTTTATTATTCTCACAGAAATGCAACAGATTCTTTTGGTATAGGAAGGGATGAAACTCTACTTGGTTTATTGCGGGCACAATGTCAGACGTTTTCATGGTTTCCTGTAGTTCACCTATCTGATAATTACTCACACCAATTGCCCTGGATTTACCCTCTTTTAGTATCTTAACCATAGCCTTCCATGTTTCAGCAATCTTGCCTTGAACTGGCCAGTGAATAAGATAAAGATCAACATAGGCCAAGTTTAGGCGCCTCAAGCTACCTTCAAGCGCCCTTAGGGTCAAATCATACCCTTGGTCGCTGTTCCAGACCTTTGTTGTGACAAATATTTCATCTCGCGGGATTCCGCTTTCCATTACTGCCCTTCCAACATCACCCTCATTGCCATACAGTTTTGCAGTATCAATGTGACGATACCCAACGCTCAACGCATATCTTACGGCTTGAAATGTCATTTCTCCTGGTGGGGTTTGATAAACCCCTAGTCCCAGGTTAGGAATTTGGGTCCCATTGTTTAATTGGGTTTTAGAATTCAGGTTCAATGACATTTAGAATATTAGCGTTTTGACTACTCTATTAATCCTACTGATAAACGGATACCATCAAAAACAAACCATAATTCAAAAAGATCAATGAAAATGCAGAGGTATTCTCAATAATGCACAAGTCAAAGTTAATTGTATCAAGATAGGGAAGGTTTTGGTGTTTTTTCAACATTAACAAGTTCATCAAAAAGAAAAGGATCCCGCCATGCCAAAAAAAAACAGGCATCAAAAGAATTTTTGAAAAATTGGCATGCCAATTAGTAGAGGCAATTTAGCCACATTTGGGGGCATGTTGATATTTTTGATATGCTCCTATAATGATAATAATACCAGTGGTGCACCAAAATCTTTTTCGACCTTATTAATATGTTATAATATATCTGCAATAAAGATATTTGATGGAATCAACAGGGGATAAAAATTCCTGGAAAATGTTTAGGGGGGACAATGGGCGAACAGGGGCATCATACTCCTCCAGTTTGTCAAAAAGACCACATCTCCTATGGGTCATTGAGTTAGGCCCACTCATTGCGTCACCTATTGTTGATAACGGAGTTCTTTATGCCTCAACTATCACAGGAAGGGTTTTTGCAATACAAATAAACCAAAGGCAAATCAAATGGCACTCAAACATAGGCAGCCCCATCGTATCCACCCCATTGATTCAGAATAGTGTTCTGGTAACTGCCACATTTGACGCCTGGATAAAAGAGACAAAATTTCTTGGTAAAAATCTAGTTTTGGCGTTGAATGCAAATACAGGGGAACAAATATGGAATTTTGAGATTGATGGTGGGGCATTTTCCTCACCAGTCATAGCACATGACATGGTTATTATTGGGACTATAAATAAAGGGTTGCACGCAATAGACAAGATTGGAAATCCAAAATGGACATTTAACACACAGGGGGAAGTGTGGTCATCGCCTTCCTTCAATGGCGAACTAATATTTGTCGGCTCTGACGATGGTTACTTATACTGCTTGGATTCAGATGGCAAGTTGCAATGGAAAACAAAATTAAAAGGCAAAATAAGGTCATCTTCTCCCTGCCTATCAGAGGACAATCCCAGAATGATGTTTATTGGAACTCAAAATGGCGCAATGTACTGTTTAAATCAACTGGATGGGTCCATTAGATGGGAAAAGCAAATTACCAAGCCCATCTCCAGTTCCCCCGCAACATCAAAGGACAGGGTATTCTTTGCAGCATCAGATCGAAAAGTATACTGTTTTGATTGTGATACGGGGCTGAAAGCATGGGAGTTCATGACAGGAGACAGGATATGGTCTTCTCCCGCCATATCAATAAAAGATGAAACACTGTTTTTTGGCTCTCTGGATTCCCACATATATGGCCTTGATATTAAAACAGGTAATAAAACATGGGAATTCCCTACCATGGATATAATCGACTCATCCCCATGCATTGCCAATAATATGCTCTTTATGGGTGGGAGGGATGGCTTATTGTATGCTTTTGGAGAGCATAACACGTCACCTTGGATGTGAGTGTTATCGTAACAACAGGAAATAAATCCCAAAATGCCCTTTCTCCCTTATAGGTTTGGCAATCACACACCTTCAATCAATAAAACCGCAGCCAATAGCCAAAAATTTGACAATGAGACTGGTGCAGAGTTCAAGGAACAAGTCCCTTTGAACCCATAGGGTAGTAGGAATAATTGCCATCGTCTCAAACTCAAATCAGGCCAACATTTGGTCTCTAATTAGGAAACATTATCAATAACGGCAGACATTCATTTACAAATAGGTAATTCGTTTTGAAAGGTTCGTGGAATTTATTGCAGTGGCCACTAACACCAGTCACGCTAATAGGAGTTGTCGTGAAAACTTATGGCCCTGTACAAAGCAACAATAGACGATGCGTTTAGTATGCGCCCCTCTAAAAGCAATTGCCTGACTTCCCTTATTTTCATTGTGGCAACACTTATGTTTTCCATTATCCCGAGAGATTGTTCTTTCTCTTTAACCAAACCATACCCAACAAAAATATTCCCTTTCTGCTCGAACATGGTATAGTCCGTGGTATAAGTGCCAATTGGTATGACATCTTTCGCAGCGTAACCTGTTTCCTCTGCAAGCTCTCTTATTGCAGCTTGTTTTGGAGTTTCACCCCCATCAATGTAACCTGAGGGCACCTCAATCTGAATTGAATCTACAATATGCCTATAGATTTCAATAACCAAAATTTCATCATCGGAAACAAAAGGGACAATGGTAGAATAGTCCTTTCTTACCCCTCTAATGTATGTTTTCTCTTTACCGCTTATGTTAAGAATATCCTCATACAAATGGATATAATAGTCAGAATAAACCTTTGTGGTAGAGACTAATTTCCAATCTTTTGGTGCATTGTTTAATTGCATGCACATGTATATGCATCAATACGCCTTATAGAATAGCAACATCCATCAGTGTGAATGAATTTTTGGATTTTTCGCATTGTGTATAACTTTCCATAAAGACAAAGTTTTGCCTCTGTCATATAAGATAGTTTAACTCCAGATTCAACTACGCATAGATTTGAGATGAAATGGCAGTAACGTCTAGGGAAACCAAACCAACCCTAACTGTTTAAAATAGTAGCACACATGTACAAAACGTGGATCAAAAAACACTGTCATGCTTATTGCCTTCTAGTCATTGAATAAGGGCAATTGAAATTACATCAAGTAGCGGAGGCATACAGACCAGATAATCTAGAAAAATCACATCACAGTATGCATAAAAAATAACATTTGCAAATAGATTGGGCCCAAGGTATGCGTTAAATTTGTGTTATGCTGTAGAACAAAATTAATAAATATTTTTTATGTAGGGCTAGATAAAAAAGAGCACTGGATAAGAAATTGGCCATAGAGAACATCATAGAGCTTGACGATTTGGCAAAGGCCAAAGTAGTACAAATGATTTTAGATAAAAAAACCGAGGAGGCGTTGCATAGCCTTAGCACACATTATAAAGTCAACCCACCCCAAATAGTTGTTGGAACCATAAAGGGAAAAAGAAGAACGGTATATGCGGTTTATGTTCAAAGAGAGAGAAAGATATATTGTATAAATTCTGACATATTTTACAATCCCTTTATAGTACTGCATGAGTTTTATCACCACATCAGAACAACAGGAGGCATTCACAAAGGATCAGAAAAATATGCTAACAGATATGCAAAAGGTTTCATCGATTCCTATAATAAAATAATAGAGATTATAATCAACCGTAATCAGAAAAATCAGATTTAACAAAAAACAACAGGGTAACTAGTGTGCTTTGTCGCCTAACTCAAACTATTTAGCTGGGATTTAACCAATTTATCGTTCTTGATGGATTGGCCTTCTTACAACCGCTCATTAGTTAGACGTGG
>JBNJLU010000211.1:0-4171 GCA_050591185.1 Candidatus Nitrosocosmicus sp. | reverse complement strand
TAACGATTCCATAAAAAGAAACCTTCAAGCTGCATTTATGCAGCTTTATATGTTGAAGGGTGCGTTAGGTTTACCTGATTCAGTAATTGAAAAGATTGTCTATCTTTATAGGAAAATACTGGAGAAAGGGCTGGTAAAAGGCAGGACAATAAAAGGCTCAGTAGCGGTTGCTTCTTATATTGCCTGCAGGGAGAGGGAATACCAAGAACATTAAAAGAAATAACTAATATCTCTAATTTGAAAGAACGGGATATGGCGAGGGTATACAGAAAGGTAATGTTTGAACTCTACCTTAAGATTCCTCTGGATGATCCGATAAAGAAATTGGTTAAAATAGCCAATAAATGCAAAATTATGGAAAAAGCAAAAAGATATACGATGAAATTGAAAGTGGAGGTTATTAAAAAGGGACTGTCAGCAGGTAAAAATCCGATGGGTTTGGCTGGTGCAGTTCTTTATGTTTCGTGTAAGAATTATAACGAGGATATTACTCGGTTTGAAATCGCAAAGGCGGCTGGAGTAACTGAGGTTACAATAAGACATGATTTGGATATCATACTGAAAATGCTTAATTCGGCATAAAAAATACACAAAATGTGACGTGAAGGACACGTCTACCATATTTTATTTTTATATTGTTATTGCGGAATTTCAGATGCCATATTGTTCTCAAAAACCTATACCTTTACGTTTACCTTGACACCACCATCTCTGTCTGTTGATTACCTTGACTTGGTTGATTTTGATTATGGTACTTGCGTATGCTAATTTATGGACTTTGACTCTATATATGTAACACACCCTGTGTCAATTTAATAAAATGTCGAAAAGATTGAATTAGTGACTGTATTTCTTTATAAATTGACAGGGCATACTCTTGATTTCATTCAATAAAACAAAGCTGAAAGCAGAAACTAAAAATCAAGTAATGGTGTATTTGTGTCTTTGATTGCGAGTTTTTGAGTTATCGTGCTCTCTGTATTTGGTATTGGTTTTATTTGCATCACTGCAATTTATATTTCTAAAAAGGTATCTTGCCTATATATGAACGAATATCAAAGAATGAAAACTTCCGATATAATGGCCGAGACACTGATAGATTGGGGGGTAGAAGTTATCTTTGGTATGCCAGGTGATGGCATTAATGGTTTTATGGAGGCATTACGACAAAGACAAGATAAAATCAAGTTTTTTCTTGTCAGGCATGAAGAATCGGCAGCATTCATGGCCTGCGCCTACGCCAAATATACCGGTAAATTAGGGGCATGTGTAGCTACTTCTGGACCGGGTGCAATACATCTTTTAAATGGGCTATATGATGCAAAATTAGACAATACCCCTGTAATTGCCATAACGGGCAGAACATATTCTGATTTGATGGGCTCCGGATATCAACAAGATGTAAATCAGTTGGAGCTATTTTCCGATGTATCGGTTTATAATAACATGATTATAGCTCCTGAGCAAGCAGAAATGGCTGTTGATATGGCCTGCAGAACCGCCTTAGCGCAACGAGGCGTAAGCCACCTAACTGTGCCAATCGATGTACAGGAAAAAAAATTAGAGGGCAATTATTCAAAGCATAAGGTCGCTGGCCACACCTCTGATACATATGTGAATCTTGGTTCAACCCCAGATAAACAGTTGATTCAAAAAGCCGCGGACATTATAAATTCTGGAAATCATGTAGTAATTCTTGTTGGCCAAGGAGCTCTGAATGCGGGCGGACAGGTTATGTTGATTTCAGAAAAAATAAAGGCTCCTGTAGTCAAAGCATTATTAGGCAAAGCAGTAATTCCAGATGATCATCCCAATAGCCTTGGAGGCATTGGTATGCTGGGCACTTATCCTAGTGTGGAGGCAATGAATGAATCTGACACATTATTAATGATAGGAACATCATTTCCCTATATCGAGTACCTTCCAAAACCTGGGCAGGCTCGAGGAATTCAAATTGATATAAAACCTGAAAGGCTTGGGTTGAGATACCCTGTTGAGGTCGGTCTTGGGGGTGATTCGAATAAAATACTTTTAGCATTACTCCCATTATTGAATGAAAAAGATGAGAATAGCAATCAATTCTTATTCTTGCAATCAAAGCAAAAATTAATGAAAAAGTGGAATGATTCTCTATCTGCTCAAAGTGATTTGAAAGATGCTCATTTGGGCAGCAACAATACGATGATCAAACCCCAATCTATTGCTTCTGCTGTGTCTAGTAACTTAGATGATGAGGCGATAGTTTCAGTTGATAGTGGAACCAATACCCTATTCGCTGCTAGATTCATAAACATGAGAAAGGGAATGAAGTTTTCTTTATCTGGTACATTGGCATCGATGGCTTGTGGCCTATCTTACGCAATAGCAGCCAAAATTGCCTACCCTGAGAGACAGTCTGTCGCGTTTGTTGGTGATGGCGGCTTTACAATGCTTATGGGTGAATTTGCTACAGCCGTCCAACATAACCTCCCTATAAAAGTAATTATTCTCAAAAACAATACTTTGGGAATGATAAGATGGGAACAAATGGCATTTTTGGGTAATCCGGAATTTGGTGTAGAGTTTTCTAATATAGATTTCGCAAAATTTGCTGAAATCTGTGGGGGCAAAGGCTATACAATAAGAGAATCAGGAGAAATAGAATCCGTGATGAAAACAGCTATGGAAGAAAAAACAAAACCGGTGATAGTTGAGGCGTACGTTGACCCATTTGAACCACCACTGCCACCAGAGATAGAGCCTGAATTTACTAAAAATGTTGTAAAGTCTTTTGCAAAAGGGCAACCCCATGCCAGTAGGATTGGACTTACCGTATTTAGGAACCAAGTTAACTTATTACTAAAAGATACCAAAAACAATATCACAAAAGTCAAAGACTCCTTGTGATATCCTTCATGGGGATTGATTTACCTTTTGTTATTATGTGTTTTTGTGTTTGATTATAAATGTGCTAACTTGATTTATAACGTAATTTGATTGGTTTACATGCGGTTTTGTAAGGCATGTGTATCAAAGGAGTCCCTAAATATGAACATAATGGATTTGTGACTTCAAGAATATGCCATATCCAAATTATTTAGTTATTGTATTATCAAAATAAAACTTTTTTTATTTTTATTGTTTTTATTATTTGTGATTAAGTTTGTAAATTAATTTATTACCATTTTTTTAATTAAACGCTATATTAGACAGGGTTGGGCAGGTTGAGCATAACGCGTGTCAATCAAATAAAGTTATGTGTCTTCAAACTGAATTGGTATTATCATATGAGTTAACAAAGGGGGATAGCAGTAATGTTAATTTTGCCCATTTACATAGGGGGCTACCCATTCTATTGTCAACCCTCTTTTTTAATGAAAAAATTCTTTAGATTACAATTGCGGATAGCGGTGATTTTTTTCCCCAGATATTTGATTATGATCTATTGGATAAGCCTTTGATATTTCTAAAGCAAAGCATAGGTAATTATGGCACCCCTGCGTATACATGCACATCTATAATATCTATATTCTCTATTATTGATTAAATGAAAGGAATTATGTTTGATATGGATGGAGTACTAATTGATGCAATGCCTTATCATGCTGAGGCTTTTCGAATTGCATTTGGAGAAAAAGCTAATCAGGAGATAGACAAAAGAGATGTTTTTTTACTAGAGGGAATGCCAAGCACCGAATTGGTTAAAGAAATTTTCAAAAAAATAAATAAAAGTGAAGGGCAAATTGGAGATGGTCTTGTAGAAAGCATTAGCAAAAGAAAAGGCCAGGTTTTTAAAGAAATTCAAAAAGCTAAAGCACTTGAAGGCGTCACAGAATTAATTGAGTCTTTAAATTGTGATGATTGTCTAAAGGCCGTAGTCAGTGGGGCGTCCAAACAAGAGGTGGAATCTCTACTTAAGGAAAATAATCTGAACGGTTTTGATGTATTGATAACTGGTGAAGATTTAGAGGATGGAAAACCTGACCCTGAGCCTTTTCAAACCGCGCTTCGAAAATTGAACCTTAAACCTTCTGAAGCAATTATAGTCGAGAATGCACCTTTAGGAGTAGAGTCTGCAATACGAGCTGGAGTTCGATACATTGTTACATTAAACAATACCCCCCTTGAACTTGCAGATTTTAAAGGTCTGTTGCCAAATGATGGTGATAAGGCTAATGAAATAATATTCAAA
>JBNJLU010000210.1:0-4173 GCA_050591185.1 Candidatus Nitrosocosmicus sp. | reverse complement strand
CATTAATTCCATACGATGAAATATTGGAAAAACAATTCTCTTTTCCGTTTTTGTCTGTGTATGCCTATAAAATGGATGACATAAAAAAGATGACATAAAAAAGATGACCCCTCAGCAATACGCTTTACTAAACATAAACCATGGAATTTGGATAAAGGACTAGTCATTATCATAGTAATACTCTGTATACAAATGAATCGTGTTTTCATTCCACGCATCAATATCTCATATGTTGCCGAAAACTATTTTTGTTGTTTGATGCGGGATGATTGGAGGGTTGTTTTAAAAAAGTACATGTGTGTATTATAGCCCAAAATCTGGGAAACTGTTGTTAAAATGCACTAAACGCCAATCATAATTCATTTATATATTTATTTCTGCTACCTGATTTATGGCTGCCAAAGCAAAATGTAAAAGATGCGAAAGAGATTTTGAAATTCAGGGAATGGCCTTTTTAACCGATAATAGCCTTAAAACTGCAAACACTACTGAATCCACAACTGAAGAGCGGTGTCCCAATTGCGGGTATATAGCAACATATGACACAAAAGAAATACTTTGGGAAACTTAATTTGTTCCATTTAAATGCCTTCTCTTGAGTCAAACACAATTATTCTCATCAAAATAATTTTTTAATGTATCTCTCTTTCTCTTTCTCTCTCTTTTTCTATATGTGTGTGTTGTGGATACCTAAATAACGCCATCTAAAGATGACACAAACCGTTTCTTTTGGATTCGCCTCATTTGAATCATATGTTTCTTATCGGACTCTTTAGTGTAACATCCTGATGTGCTTATTTTTTCTATACTGTTATTTTCAGAGGTTATTGAATAAACAAACAAAGACCAATTTTTTTGTGCCTTGTAATACCTTTTGTCCTGAATATGGTGCTGGAAATCTTGTCAAAGGCGATTTTTCATTTATCATCGTGCCATAGGTTATTAAGACGTTTTCTGCTAACTACAAGGCTGTTTCAAAACCTATCCCACTAAATCTTTCGGTAAATGTTGATGTCTTCTTTGTCTTGTTGATTGTCATTATGAACATGGTGAAACCTCTTATAAACAAAAACAATTATTTAATCATAACTTTATGAACTAAAGTAAATCGGAGTTTTGCTGTATGGTTAACACCTATGCATTTATCCATGACACCTGTTTTAAGCGCCACTGATGGCAATGACCTTTATATTTTGCATAAATTGCCCAACAAAGACACATCAGTCAATCATCTGTCCATGATAGTATGATGCTTTTATAGGTGATTGATGCATTTGACAGCGCATCGTACAATTGTTAGATATTCTTTAGGTATGCCGCATCTTCCTCAAACACTTTTTCAAAGGTTGATAACACAATTGAGCGTAGTTTTTCATCGTCACCAACAGTGGGGTCAATAGATTTGGATGTGAATTCCCCTGCTACCACTACGTTGGTTTTGTTATCTGCTCTTGGTATGTAGTATGTAAAATACGTGGAGCCTGCAAACGGTCCTTCTATAACCTCAAATGCAATACCTAATGGATAAAAGACGGTTCCATTTGCCTTTATAGTTGTAGATTGCCAATTGATTTCTTCATCCCATCTGTTGGTGAATGAATGTTCATTTAACGTGTTTGAAACAAGGTTTTTGGCGCGTGGATGAATTTTGGAGCCATCAGTAAAATGTGCTTTGGCTAGGTTCCACACCTTGTCTATTGGTGCGTCAAAAACACCTTCCCTATCTTCAACAAAAACCATTAGTTAGAACAGGCAATATGGATAATTAAATTTATCCTGGTTTATTACAATCTTTATCGTGTTTTTTTCGTGAATTGTGGGGCGTGTGTTTTTTTTATGTGTGTTTTTGCAAACAAAAGAATTGGATATGATGATATTATACGCCATTTTTCTGGGTCTTATGGTTTTAGCTTACTGTCGCTTAACCCACACTCTTTACATTTTAAAGTCATTATCTTTTCTGTCTCTTTTTCTATGATCATCATCCCACCACAACATGCACATTTCATATGTGGTTATATGGGTAACCTATTCTATAAATAATGTTGGAATATCGAAAACAATTGCTTTATAAAACTAATTAGCTGGAAAATATTTTGCATATGTTGCAATACCTTTTAACATGTAGATTATAGTTTATGTCGTATTTGCCAAATCCTTCTCACAGTTTAAAACCTGTTTGCTTTCTTTTATCTTGCAATCCTATGGTTGTCATTTGCCAAGTTAGCAAATATTGTTTTATTATTCTTGGTATAGAGTTGTCTAAATGATGATTGATGGATTATCCCGCCATGGTCTTTATCATTGGAATTTGATACTACGCGTACAATAAAGCATGTAGGTATGGATATAGTGGGCTAAATTATGTACGCTCCATAGGCAAAGGGCAAATAAAGTCGTTATAAATGGCTTCAAGTTACTTTTGCATATCAAATAAATCCTTTGGATAAGGTCACGTTAGTCCAAAAAATTTGTTTATCTGTTTTAACTGACTATTCATTAGTGCAATTTTGTGGCAAACATATGGAGCATTTGGACATCTCAATATCTATTCAAACAAAATAATGCTATAATGTTAGGCTGGGACAATATGGTAGTTGGCCCAAGCGGCTTAGCGATGGATATGTCACGAACCTAGTTGAGAGGTTTTTTAAATAACAAATAATCATTATCAAAAATTAATTTATATTGCCAAAAGTAACTTATTCTAGGGAATGGGTTCTTCTCCTAATGTCACTAATGTTAATCCTAGAGATTGTGTTTATGGCTGTAACACCAAGATATACTGGAATACCATAATTAGTGCGTATTGGGAGATGTCAACAAAGAAAAAACATATTTGCCCAAACAGGTCAAGCAATAACAATAGACCCGTTCCAACAACAGCAGCACCTATCAACAATAACGCTACACCAAAGCCAACGCCTTACAATAACATCCACAAGAATGGCTATATCAGCAATTACAATTACAAGAAACCATGGACTAAGATTAACAACAAACAACCGATGGATAATTCTTTAGACATACTGTAAGGCTCTTCAAATGATGCAATAAGAAACCAATATGAGGTATTGTCTGATTTGATAAAAGAGTACAATGGCAAAACTCATGGTTCTCAGTCCCATGTTCTTGCAAATGAATCTATACAACTAATAGTATATTATGAAGTTCCTGAAGGGATGAGGGAAGAGATGAAAAGAAAGTTTAAGGATTTTACTAGAAATGAGATAAAAGTTTATCCTCACCACCAACAATAAGGAAATCCAATCGTTGAATAAAAAGAAGATGATGTGTCAGTCTTCTTTGTGTTTTTGCTGTGTCTTTATAATAAAAAATTATTGGATCTGCACCCAAAGCAGGTGAGTGAGATTTTTGATGTTTTCTAGTTGTTGATTGGTATGGGCTTGGTGTTGCTCATGCGTCCCGTTGCCAATGGATGTGAAATACACGGCAACAAAATATCACAAATAAGTAAATTTGCAGATGCTAAAAAAATGTGAGAGACTCTTTTATTTTGATTATTTCCAATGTTTGGTGCTGTCTAGGAAAACCTGGCCATATTGCTCTCCCATGTTTGATTCTGTTATGTATGAAACGTCACCTTTGTCAAGCAATTCACTTACTTTGAAGAAATAAAACTCAAGTTCCGGGGGACTAATCACAAGAGCGTGCCCACCTTTTTGCCCTACAACAAATCTGTGCGGGGTTCCTTTTGGAACAAAGATTACGTCTCCGGATTTACCATATCGTAATTTCCCATTCAAAATGAATTCATAATGACCTTCAATTATGTAAAAGGTTTCTGAACCTTTGGGATGCATATGCAACGCAGGACCCACATTAGGGGGATGGATTACATCCAGAATGGTATAGCTGCCATTTGTTTCAGAAGTAAGAACCTTGATGGTAAATGTTGCGCCATGAAAATCAAATGGCTTATCCTTCACAAAAACCATTTTGGGCTTTAAGGATTTATGTTTTTTTAATTGCCGAAAACGAAAGTTGTCAAGTATACAAAGGAAGAGGGCATCACGAGATTGGTTTCTTAGTGTTTGTAACTTTCTGCAACATCCTTTTCCTTTTTCCATAAACCGTACAAGCTAACATTCTAGGTATCCATTTAAATGCCGATGTCAATCCAAACCCGATGGATAATCTGTGGATAGAATG
>JBNJLU010000209.1:0-4179 GCA_050591185.1 Candidatus Nitrosocosmicus sp. | reverse complement strand
CCACGTCTGACTAATGAGCGGTTATAGGAAGGCCAGTGAATCACAAATAATTAATCAACGGAATCCCAGCTAAATAGATTGAGTTAGGCGACAAAGCACTATTAAACTACAAGAGAAAATACCAAAACTACCATCTCCCAACTTTAAAAATACCGTTCTGTACTGCGGAAGATGAATACAAACTTGATTTTCAAACACAAAATTAGAGTCCCAAGCGAAATACCATCAATACTGGAGTCTTATCCCCTTTATCATTAAATTATGGTTTATCTCAATATTTACTTGTGGTAACCATTAGCTTAAAGAAAATTAGCCATTGGGCCACAAAAATTTATGCTGTTTTAAGAAACCCTCACGAAAAAAGAATAATTACTAGAAAACTGTTGCAGATTTAGTTGTGCATATAGTGTAGCTGTAAGTTAAAAGACAGGTTCATCTCTTATGAGTATACTACACTCCTATTGCACTAATAAAAACAATTGGTTTTAATGGAAAAGATTCTTTCAGCTAAAAGTTTATTTTAAATAAAAACAATTTCGAGTCTATAGGCATCCCTAAATATTTATAGAAAATTTACTTTCGCAAAGACAAAAAGGGTTTTCTTGGATATGCTGTCTAATCTTTCATGTCTTTTCTCAAGGCTTTTGAAATGTGAAATTTATTGTACCAAAAGAGAGCACCCGCCATAATTATAAAATCCGTAATGTAAAACAGATCCCAAAACCATGAAGTGTGATGCCCTTTCACAAATTCATGAACATATCCGTTATCCGCTATTGCATTAAATAACAGTGATAGCGATGAGAGAATCCAGGGTATGGAATTCTCATAATTGTGATAGAGATTTGCAAGAATCAGAAGGGATGGGATTATTAGACATAAGTCAAGAATTGGATATGTTATTGCAGTTACTATTTCTAATTGATTTGGATTATCTACTGCTGATGTTCTATTTGGTTCAACTGAAATCCCTATTGAGATGATGGTGTAAATTATATAAGATATTATGAATAATGCCACTATCACTAACGTTTTTGGGATAATCTTTGTGTGTATTGATATTATTACTGAAACCAGATGCAGAATTAAAAAAAGATATCCTGTCAACCAGAGGACATCTGCAATGGAGAATTCATTCGACACCTCTATTTCCTCAAAATAGTAATAGTACATTATTGAAATATCTGCCATAAACCATGATGCCAAACCTAGGGTTAGAAAAAGAAATGACTTGCCATGTAATCCATGTAATCCATGCCTGCAAATTGCAATTATGCCCAAACTAGTCGCAACCGCTGCTGAAATGTTTAATGTCCAAAGAACCGTAGCATGCTTATCTTTGGCATTAGAGAAAATGACTATGGAGTTTAATACTATGGATGCTGTTATTAGCGCAAGGATAAAAAACCTTAAAGTATTTCTAAATTCAGTGTTCTTTATTGATGACAGGTGACTTGATTATCAAGTTTCTCTATATAATTTTTGTTTATATTCCAATTCGCATTTACTAAGATTGATATCTATTTTTTGAAAAAAATTATCAAAAAAGAGAATGTGTATCCTGATTTATTGAATGATTTGCTGTATGATGTGGCTTTTTATCCTGTTGTGGAATGTGTAAATAGTATGTTAAATGTAAAAGATTGGACTGTTCTATTAGATTTTTTTTCATTCTGAAAAATTGCTTGCTATGTAAAAGAAATTAAAATAGGCAAAGCAATAGCCTGAATATATTTTTACAAAATTATACTACTTAAACCAGTTTAACCAAAAGGAATTATCATCAGGAGTAGAATCCATCAGATAGTCCGGTGCTTTAGCAACAAGTGTATCATTTACTCTGACCATGACCGCAGTAGAATAATTAAAAGAAAAAGTATTTCCCAAAAATGACGGATCAATAGAAACTTCCACACTCCTTTCTGGCATATCTTTCAACTTTGATAATGGTAATGAATATTGATTATTTGTATTGTTGAAAATAGCCAAGTACCAACCCTTATTATCAAAAGCAGAGTCATTTGCAAAGTTAGGAATAATTATAGTGTAGATCTGACCCTTATTACCACTAACTAGGTCATTTTGGCTTAATAGCCAAACATAGACAGTCTCAAATCTCTCATTATGATTCGGATTACCTTCTAATTGGATAGTAAAAAGTAATCTGTCATTACCGATTCTGTATACTTCACTGGAAATTATATCACGGTAGTCTTGAACTGATGGCATTATTGTAGTTTCATAAAGGCTTAACAGTTGGGCATCATTTTTAGCGTCTTTTGTTTTGCCGATTAACTGTTTTGTTGAAGGAATTATTTCATTAGGTGGATTATATTTATCAGAAGGTGTTTGTAATATAGCAGTAATTAGAAATGAGGTTGTAACTGCAATGATAAATGAAGTAATTGTACATAATGAGATAATAGTTTGTGGATTCATGTTATAACAATAGTCAGAATATATCAAGATAACTCTGATGTTCAAAAAGTATTCTAATCTATTGATTGTCAATTGACTTTACTTTGACTATCCACAAAAATACAATCAAATCTAGTAGCTCGTTTAGTTAGTGAGGCCCAAGGGGGTTTGTGCATGGTAGGTAAACGGGTTCAATTGACATCAATACATAATATCATATTTAAAAGTTAGAAATAGCAGACAGTGGAGAAGCATGATTAAATTGCCTATTTAAAGATAAAAATGCGAACAATAACAACTTTAATATTGTTATTATTAATACACATCTGTTTGACAAATCCGGTTTTGACATCGCAAAAGAAATACACAAAATAAGTCCAAATCAGAGGATTGTTATTATCTCTACTAGTTCCCTAGAACATGCATCTAAAGAACAATTGGACTTTGCAGGTATTGATTTAGAAGATATACTTACTATACTATATGGATTTTCATATATTATGTCTTTGTTAAAACTAAATTAAAAAAAATATAGATCATAACGAATATGAGTAACTTATATGCTACATTTTCTTGCTTCGGTGCGTTCAAAGACTAAAGTATTTGATTATAAAAGGAATCCTCACATAAATTGAATTTAAGATTTTAATGTATTTTCGGATCTTTTCATTTATTGAATTCTATCGGCATATGCTCTTGCAGTATAATAATCAAAATCTCCTGTGCTCATAAGAAAGTTAAAGTTTACAGTCGAGCCAGGCACAAATATATAAAAAGCGGATGAAATGAACCTACTGGTATCTCTTATTGTGTTATTATTAGCATCATACAGAGTAACGTCAAGTTTTATGTTCTCTACACTTTCTGTTGAGTTGTTAAATACTATACCGTTTACGGATACCAATCCAGTTGGACTACCTCCCACGGTTATATTGGAAATAGCAAGATTGATTGTATTTGATTGAGAGATAGATATACCACCTGTTGGTTGAGCTTGAGTTGGATAAAAAGAGATCAAGAGAAGCAAAGTTGTCGATATTATAAAACTACTACTAATAATTGTAATACCAGATTTTAAGAGATTCATCTAAAACTATTAACATATACCACAACCACAAAAATAAATCATTCTATGTATTGCACAAACTACAATTCAATCCATTTTTTTAATGCATTATTGTTCTGACCTTGAAAACTAACCTATCCATTCTATTGAATACTATTCTAACTATCGAAACCAGGTTTTATGCTACCATAGTAAATAGAATTATAACATAATTGTAAGCAGTCCACCCAATCATAAAGATAAGAAGGATGCTTTATTGTCTTCCTATAGCAACACCATAGGAAAGTTCTTGTCATTTTATTACAAGGCAATGAACAACGCACCTCACCCGGCGGTTGTTGCCCGTGAGACGATCCACGCAATAGAAAAGGTTTCTAATGGAAGTAATGCCGAACATATCCTAGGGGTAACAGATGGAGAAGACTCTAAATAGTATTCCGAATCAAAAATGGCTTATCAGATAGTGAATTTCATGAAAGGCTAAGAGAAGATCTGTTAAAATATGTAAAGTTAGTCTCCTTTGAACTCCATTTCATTTATAGGTTAATAATAAAAAGGAATCAGAAAGCCTTAAGTGAATAGGGCCTAAATACTGGATCTCTTGCGTAATTAGCATAAACAGCTTTATTTCCGTCTGTGTAGTATAAAGATGTCTTTCCCTTTTGCTATCTTATGAGAGGTTATCCAAGAAGTCA
>JBNJLU010000208.1:0-4218 GCA_050591185.1 Candidatus Nitrosocosmicus sp. | reverse complement strand
GGTCCCGGTATGGAAAAAAAAGTGTTGGCTAGTACAGAAGCCTTAACTTTAGGTGTAAAAAAAGCAATAATAGCATCAGGCTCGGTTAAAAACCCTATTTTATCTGCCCTTGCACATGATAATTGCACGGTGATAATGAAATGAATTCCGTTGTAGACGAGGAGCATTATGTAGGTAATATCTATCAGCGATTTCCAGTCAATGTGGTTAAAGGTAAAGGATGTAGCCTTTGGGATATCGATGGGAAAGAATACATTGACTGTATGGGTGGATATGGGGTTGCTTTGGTAGGTCATTGTAATGATCGAGTTGTTAATGCAATCAAAAAACAGGCAGAACAGCTTATAACTTGCCATATGTCTTTGTACAGTGATTCAAGGCTAGAGTTTCTAAACAGACTTTTTACAATAGTGCCCAAGAGCCTAAACAGGGTGTTTTTTTCCAACAGCGGAACCGAATCCGTTGAAGCTGCTATTAAATTCTCAAGAAAATATACCACTAAAAAGGGTATCATTGCATTAAACGGATCCTACCATGGGAAAACATTTGGTGCGTTGTCTGTTACGTACAATGAAAAATATCGTAAATCGTTTTTGCCCTTGTTAGATGGTGTTGATTTCATATCCTACAGTGATCTTGAAAGACTCGACGACATACTCAACAATCCGAATAATAATATTGGAACTATAATCGTGGAGCCTATACAAGGTGAAACGGGAATTATAGTTCCACCAGAAGGTTTTCTAAAAAAAATACGTGCTATTTGTGATGAGTATAGTTTGGTATTGATTTTTGATGAGATTCAATCCGGTTTAGGCAGAACTGGAAAGATGTGGGCGGGCCAACATTGGGGTGTAGAACCTGATATTATGTGCCTGGCAAAGGGAATAGCAGGAGGGGTACCTATGGGTCTTACTCTTGCCCGTTCTGAAATTCTAGATTGCATTAAAGTTGGGGAGCACTCATCAACATTTGCGGGGAATCCACTTGCCTGTGCTGCGGGCTCTGCAACAATAGATTCTTTGGTGGATGATAACTTGGTTGAAAATTCAAAAAGAATGGGGTTGATTTTTAAAGAAGGTCTATTGCGTTTAAAAGAAACTCATAAAATCATTCGCGATGTCCGAGGATTTGGAATGATGTTGGGGATAGAGATGAAATTTGATATCAAAGATATACTTTTTGATGGCATCAGAAACGGTATTTTGTTGTTATATTCGGGCAGGAACATTTTGAGGTTGCTTCCACCTCTGGTAATGGATGAAGATATAACCAAAAAATCAATTAATCTGATAGATAGTTTAATCACTAGTGAGGAGAAAAGGCGAAATGTCTGAAAACTTGAATTCCATAGATGAAAAAATTATCCGAATATTAAAAAATGATTCGAGAAAATCTTTTGTAGAAATTGCTAATGACATTGGAATGTCAGAATCTGCTGTTAGGCGTAGAGTGAAAAATATGCAGGATATTGGGGTAATAAAGAAATTCACAATTGATATGGGGCCGTCTAATAAGACTAGTGCAATAACCCTGATATCTGTAAGCTCTGCAGCAGATACATCTAATGTTTCAAATCAACTTTTGGGCCTCAAGGGTGTTGATGTGGTTTATGAAATAACTGGGCAATATGATATTGCCACCATAATTGTTGCCCCCACAATTTCAGAAATAAATTCTTACATTGATGAAATACGGAAAATAGATGGCGTTTCTGACACAAACACTGTGATAATACTGAGAACCCTAGTCAATTCGCCTTAATTTTGTTATGCATCTTCAATCACAATATGTGATGAATTTCATCACATATTGTTTTTTTACGCAAACAATATTGTTATTTTTACCTATAACATTTATAAATTAAACGATAACAGTGTTAATGACCATAATATGTCTCTAAATTCGGATGATCCTAATTATTTTGCTCATATCTATAATGATTCTGAACGAGATAAGAAAAATATTAGGATATTAGATTCCACTTTAAGGGAAGGTGAACAACATCCAGGAGTATCATTTTCTAACAAGCAAAGAATCCAAATTGCATGGATGCTCGACTCCTTTGGAGTAGACCAAATAGAAATAAGCCCAATAGTTTCATTGGATCATCGAGAAGCTACAAAAATAATTATCAAACAAGGCCTAAATGCTGACATCGTGGCACATGTTCGTGCAATAAAATCCGATGTTGATGTCGCCATCGATTGCAATGCTACATGGGTGGCAACCTATCTTGGTATTTCAGACATCCACTTAAAATCCAAGTTACGGATATCCAGGGAGGAAGCTAAAATTAGAGCTTTGGAGGTTGCTGATTATATCAAGTCTCATGGATTAAAGTCCAGGTTTACTATGGAAGATGCAAGCAGAACAGAGCCGGGATTTCTTTTGGATATGTGTAAGGAAATGAGTAACCGTGGTATAGATAGGATCAGTATTCCAGATACTGTGGGAATTATGAGGCCTCGAGGTATGTATAATATTGTAAAATTGGTCCACAGCCATATTGATAATTCAAAAACTTCACTGGATGTACATTGCCATAATGATGTTGGATTAGCACTATCTAATGCCTTGTCAGGATGTGAAGGTGGCGCAGATCAAATTCATACCACCATAGATGGAATTGGTGAAAGAACAGGAATACCTACACTGGCAGAGACCGCTGTTGTATTGAGCCTCATATACAAATCCAATAATGATTTTAGGTTACATATGCTAAAGGATCTGTCAAAAACTATTTCTGATTACACTGGAATACCTATTCATGAATCTAAACCATTGGTAGGCGATAGTTCCTATAAGCATAAGGCCGGAACGCATCTTGCCGCAATTTTGAGAAATCCCTCGGCTTATGAAATAATCGAACCAAAACAGGTAGGCAATAGGCGTAAAATTGTCTTTGGCGAGCTATCGGGAAAAAATGGCTCTGCATATCTTTTATCCATTTTGGGATTAGGTTCTTCAAAGGAAAATGCTGAGTCTTTAGCAAAGGGATTAAAAGAGTTACGTATGGGTGATATTCTTGAATTGTATTTGGATGAAAAATTGGAGAGAAAAATACTTAATGAGGGTTATATGAAGACAAATAAGGATTAAAAATGACAAAAGTTAATTGTATTGAATGCGACGCAGTAATTCCAATACCTGATGACTCAATGCAAGGAGAGATCGTTACCTGCCCGGATTGTGGGGAGAGTTTTGAATTGGTAAAAACCGGTGACGAGTTTAGCATAAAGCCTGCACAAGTAGTTGGAGAAGATTGGGGACAATAAAGATAGAGGAAGAACAGTCTTCTTCACTCTATATTCTTTTTGATAGCATTAGATGGGAAGAAAAATCAATAATTGAATCTGCAAAAAAAAACAATATCGATATAAAACCGATCGATTGTAAAGAACTTATTTTGTTTTTGAATAGTGAAACTAAAGAATTTAAAGATAAGGTTGTCTTACAGCGATGCGTAAGTTATTTTAAAAGCATTCATTCTACCGCTGCACTGGAAGGGCTTGGTGCACAAATGATAAACACCCTTTACACTTCTATAATGTGTGGCAATAAATTGTTCTCTCATATGGAACTTCAAAAGCAAGGAATAGTTACTCCAAACGCCTTTTGCTCTTTCTCCCCATCATCTGCGATTGAAGGAATCAATCGATTAGGCTATCCTGCCGTGATTAAACCAACCATTGGAAGCTGGGGGCGATTGATTGGCCTGTTAAATGACGAAGAGGCTGCCAAAGCTGTTTTAGAGGATCGTCAACACATGTTTCCAATCTACCAAATAAACTATATTGAAGAATTTGTTAAAAGGCCGCCAAGAGATATACGGGCAATTGTTATAGCCGATCAAGTGGTAGCTGCCATCTATAGATATTCGGGCAAAAATGAATGGAAGACAAATATGGCGTTGGGAGGCCATGCCGAAGCATGTCCCATAACGAAAGATCTGGAGGATATTTGTATTAAATCCGCAAAAATTTTTAAAGGTGACATAGTAGGTGTTGATTTGATGGAAAATGAGGCCCATGGATTATTGGTTCATGAAGTGAACAACACAACTGAGTTCAAAAACACTGTGAGAGTTACTGGGATTGATATACCTACGTTGATTGTCGATTACATGATTAAAATTTCAAAAAAATAGTAAATATGGTTTCTCCAGCATTTGCTATAAAATTATTACAGAACTCGTTGGAAATTTATTCGCCATCT
>JBNJLU010000207.1:0-4236 GCA_050591185.1 Candidatus Nitrosocosmicus sp. | reverse complement strand
TTTGAAAAAATAGCACTATTGATTCCTATAACCTGACCTTTCATGTTTAACAATGGACCACCAGAATTTCCAGGGTTTATGGCAGCATCAGTTTGTATAATATTTGGTATAGAAAATGAGGGAGTAGGGGCAATAGATAGGTTATTTTGGTTTCCAAATGGTGGTGATGGTGGATTATACTCTTCAGAGCCTGCGGGGATCAGCCTTCCAAGACCACTGACAATACCATCCGTCAAAGAGCCAGATAATCCAAAGGGATTTCCAACTGCAGCGACTTTCTCCCCAATTCTCAAACTAGTAGAGTTTCCAAGCTCCAATGGAACTAATTTGGAGAGAACATCATTATTTTTATCCAAATTCAGTTTTATAACCGCCAAGTCAGCATATGGATCAGAATTTGTTACATTTGCCTCATAAGAGACACCATCCAAAAAAGTAACATACACGGTGTTGTTTTTTGCTCCCGCGACAACATGATAGTTTGTAACTATATGGCCCTCCTTGTCATAAACAAATCCCGAGCCTAACCGAGAACCGGCTATTTCGCTTTGTTGCTGCAAATCTTCAGGATCAGTTATCTGTACCACAGATTGCTTGACATGGTTAAACAGATCGGGCAATGAGGATGAAAAATCTTGAGATACACCCAAACCACTAGCGTTGTTTTCTTTTAGAGATGCATTAGAGTTGTTGAGAGTATTTGTAATACTATCACCCATACTGGTAGACGGGTTGGGGTTTTGTGCGTGCACTACATTATAAAAGGAGAAACCACTCAAAATCAAAAAAACTGTTGTAAAACATATTGTTAATCTAAAAAGTTTTCTTTGATCATTGTTTCTTTCAATCAAAGCATTTTTTTTCGTTTTCATTTAGTAAATCATAATTACTTTAAAGTCAATTTAAATATTTCATATCTACCTTAAATTAAAATTTTTGATTGATATAATTATAAAATGAACTTATTGTGATTTTTTGTACTTCAGACTGTATTGAGCCTGGACGCAATGATCTTATTTTTTTTATGGCACTATAAGCGTCCAACCCGTCTTTTTTAATAATATAGGCAGCCAACACAGTTCCGGTCCTTCCTTTTCCGGCAGCACAATGTACAACTACGGGTTTTTCATTATTTATTTGGTTATCAATATAATCAATCACCTCACAAAATTCATCGACAGTTGGTGAGTTATAATCATCTGTCTTTAAGAAAAAACTATCAAGCGTAAAGTTCATTGAGTGAATTTTTTTTAGCCATGCATCAGGTAATGGTATCTCCCTTACAGTCACAATTGTTTTTATGTTATTTTTTACAAGCCACAATAAATGATCATATGAGGCGGGCAATCCACTCCCGGCTAATTTTTCAGGGATAATCCAGCTAAAGTTCGTCGGCCTGTCTATTATTCGTCCATGGAATCTTCTGTAAACCTCCCCAATTCTTGTCAATTTATTTCACCCTGATTAATCAGCAACCATAAGAAATAATATGGTCATTTGTTTTTCCATGTTATGTTTGAATATACAAGATCAGGAGTCAGTTTTTTAAACGGAATGCCATTACCCTCAAAAAACTTGGTAAACCATTCATAAAGATGCAACCTAAGTGCCTGAATATAAACAATTAATCCCTCCAACAGCATTACTCCAATATTACCCAAAAGAAACATGAATATGGCTAATGGAATAATTCCTTGTTCCAAATAAAATTCAACACCTCCAGTGGTAGTAGCCATTAACGCAACATGAACCAAAAGCATAATTCCAATTCTTGAATAGCTAATAGTATTAGCAAACAGTTCTACCAATCTTATTAGCATCACATCAATTATAGTTATAAACATCTCCTCACCAAAACTACCGTGAAAATGCAATTTACCACTCTTTATACCAATTGGAACAGCAATAATCTGAATAACCATGGTAGCAATTAGTATGGGGGCTGCAACTTTAGCAACAATTTCCACCGTTACCCAATTACCAAAAATATTTGAGAAAAATGGTGCTGGGTTTTTATTTTCAAACATGCCCATAACCTGATAATTAGCCCCAACTGCTGCCAATAAAAGTGAGACAATAGAGAAATACATTACTAATGTTGGAAGTCGCTGTGAAATAACCTCAAAAGTTTTTCCCTCTTTGAGTCCTTTGTAAATATTTAAAGATAAAGCGCTCGCTAAATGTATTATGCCTATATTAATTGAAATGGTCAATATAGTCATTACATTTTCTTGAGTAAACTCAGTTGCATTTAAAAATCCTATAATCCCAATTGACCTTAACGCTTCGGCACCAGGAAGCTCCACTATATGAAAACCAAAGAACTCTCCGACAAGCAACCCCACAACCATGGCAGATAATCCGCTTGCGAGTATCAATGTTCCCCATCTTTGAATTGTACCAATACCACGAATCCTAAAAATCGCACCTATGACAGCAATCACCGCACCTTGGCCAAAATCACCAAACATCAATCCATATAAAATTGGAAAAATAAATGCTATCATTGGAGATGGGTCAAACTCATCATTTTTAGGATATCCCTGGGTTAAAGTTATCGGTTCGAAGGATCTAAAATACCTTTTATTGGCAAATAGCGAGGGTATTAGGGGATGCTCTTTCTTTTTTACGGTATCAGCGCTGTTTTGTGATGCATGCTCTTCATTGTCCATCAATGCATCCTCGACATCAAATTCAGCATGTGGAGGATAATTTGGATTAACTTCTCCATCAACATTGGGTATAATATTCTCGAATGTGCAGTACCATGATTTAGTAACATTATTAAATTCATCCGATATGTCTGAAGGGATGTATCCACTAATAACTGCAAAATTCTTTAACCCACCGGGTTTCCTGAATGCTTCAAGAACATCTTTGCAATATAGTGAACTTTCACGAAATGCCAATAAAGTGTTTGTGACTTCATTGACATGTTTTTTTAATATGGCGTCAATCTCCTTCTTTTTTTTATTCAAAGTATCCAACTGCGACTCAACTTTTTCATATGCAGACTTTGGATTCTGTGGTAATGATTTTGGTATTGTAAAAGGAAAAACATCAAAACTTCTAATAATTTTATTTACTCGATCCAAATCCTTTATAGAACTAAAAATAAAAATAGCAGATTTAACCTTGTTTACGGGTATAGTTATAAAAGATATATCATTTAACGAACGCTCAATTTCCTCAGCATCTTTAGCATCTATCAAATAGAGACGCTGTGAAAAAACAGATCCATCGCGAAGATTTTCAACATTGATATTCAATTTTGAAACTATTTTTATAGTATCGTAAATAGATTGAAGTTCATCTATTTCTTTATTCAAAGACGCCCGTTCGTTCAATAGGTCTCTAGACTTTTCCAATACATCTTTAGAATCTTTATCAATCTGATCTATTAATGACTTTATTTCATCTGTATTGAAATCTTTCTTCGGCTTTTTTGCGCCTTTCTTTAGTGTATCAATTACTCCAATATCCGGTTTGATATTTAAAGAACGAACAATTTCATCAATAGATTGAAATTGCTTTTGCGCTTGCAATAATAAATCATCTAGTTCAGGATTAGAGTATTCGGATACAGATGGAACAGAAATAGAATGAAACCATTCAAATTCAGCTAATCTGCTAACAACATTTGCTGATTCAGCCCGTGGAACAAAGAGTGTAACCTTTGATAATCTTGCTAATCCCACTTCAAATAATAAAAATTTTTACACCTTTAAAATCTTAACTAATTTACAGTCCAAAAAAAATTAGTTAGTAATCAGCTCATCAAATTTTTTTAGAAATAATTCTAATTTTTCTTCTGGAATAACCGCACCACAAGCTTTATCATGCCCCCCTCCACTGCCATTTAAATCAGAGGTTAATTCATTAACTATTTTTCCTAAATGACAGGAGCAATCTTTTGATCCCCGTATAGACAAAACATAAGAATTAATGTTGTCTTTTAATTTAAAAGCAATACCAACCTGTTTTCCCGATAAACCCAACACAAAGTTTACGATCATACTCGATGCCAGATCAAGATCATGCTGAAGATAGGCAATATTATTCATTTTTATTATCTGGGGTTCAATAACATCCAAAGCATAAGAAATCTTATCTGAAAACTGCTTTACCAAATTAAAACCATTCTTAATTTCATGTGGTAGTTTAAATATTGAAATTGATTTGGAAACGTATTTCAAAAAATCAATATTCTTTTGGGAAGAAGAAATTATATAGGAC
>JBNJLU010000206.1:3624-4247 GCA_050591185.1 Candidatus Nitrosocosmicus sp. | reverse complement strand
ATAGGACTAGCTCCGAGAGAAACTCCGGAACTAACACCATACCCCGACACTACGCCCGTCCTATCTCCAGACAATGGATTTGCGAACACTGACTCTACCTCCCCACCTGCAGACAACCCCTCAACGTCAATGAGTTCTCTACAGCAAAACCCAAACTCATCCTACGTTATTCCAGCATCCCCCATTGAATCATTGAATGGTAAAAACAATACCAATATGTCATCTAGTGAAGTAAATGAATTGGGAAACCTGGTAGATAAAAATAATGAAAAAGGTGAAGAGATCTCTGGGTGCTTTGATAGAGCATTTGTCCCTGATGCCAGCCTGTCTGATTTGGAAATTATAAAATGCGCCGAAGACCATGAGAGCTTCTCAAACGAGAATAATGTCAATGTGGATGTAGATAATGAGGGAAAAACTGATGGCGATAATGATGAATCCGATAATGAACGCATTAAAGAAATCTCGGCGTGCTTTGATAGAGCATTTGTCCCTGATGCCAGCCTGTCTGATTTGGAAATTATAAAATGCGCCGAAGACCGAGACAGCTTCTCAAGTGAGAATAGTGCCAATTTGGATGTAGCTGATGAGGGAAAAACTGATGGCAAAGACGATGGAAACGA
>JBNJLU010000206.1:0-3524 GCA_050591185.1 Candidatus Nitrosocosmicus sp. | reverse complement strand
CAATGATGGCAAAGACGATGGAAACGACAATGATGGCAAAGACGATGGAAACGACAATGATGGCAAAGACGATGGAAACGACAATGATGGCAAAGACGATGGAAACGACAATGATGGCAAAGACGAATAATGCGCATTAAAGAAATCTCGGCGTGCTTTGATAGATTGGCATCAGGGACAAATGCCAATCTATCAATTGGATGATTCAGAAACTATGAAGTGGCGCTGAAGGCCATGACAGGTCCAAATAAAATTTTTTATTCCTATTCCTATTTTTATTTAGTTTTAGAAATTTGGATTATATGGTGTAATTGATTATTTTGTTGCAATGATGACTATGTTTTCTCCTTTGATAAATATTTCTCCCATTTCATTAACTTTGTCGCCTTCTAAGGCTTCTGTGGCATTTTCTAATGTTAAATTCATATATTGATCAAAACTTTTCAGCTTTCCTTGTAGGGTTCTTTTTCCTTTTAATTTTATTATGATGTCTTTGTGTAGGCTGCTTTGCAAAATATTGGATTGATTATTTTGAGATGATGACAATACAAGATGAAACCCTTTTTTGTTATTTAGGTTTAACTTAGATTGACTTTACCAGTTGTTCTATAAGGGTTTAGGATATATCTATGTCCATGACCATGGCTCAATCCCTCGAAGCTTGCACTGTTTCCTTATTATTGTTTTTGAGCGATTAATTGATTCCTCCTCGCTTAGGTTGCCCTTTTTTAGATATTGCAGAAATATTTCTTCATATAGTTTTTTTGCCCTTTCTTCATTAAATTCCTTGTAACCCTTTTGCCCTTTCTTTTTTGCCCTTTCTTCAAAACTTATCTTGTCATAATTTTCTGACTTTATTGTGTTTGTTCCTTTTAAATTATGGTATTCTTCTTTGCAAACATGGCAACTCCAATCAAAAAAAAATCTGTGAGTTTCGCATTCAGCCATAATTTTAAAAAAATATATTATTATTTAACCTTTTCAAAAGTTAAACATTGATATGTAAATTTAAAGACTGTGCCATAGTAGCTCAGCCTGGAAGAGCGAAGGTTTCGTAAACCTTAGGTCGTGGGTTCGAATCCCACTTATGGCTCTAAATTAAAATAATATAATAGCAGTGTCATTATGTCTCTAAAACTAAAATTAAGTTACTATCAATCTTACCTGATCCATTTTCCTATTTCCCTGAAATTTTTTGGTCATGTTTTTTATGTCTCTTGATTCACCATAAAGCACAAAAATCTCAAGACACCTGTCTTTATCAATTTTATTGTGTATGTGGGTATTAATTATTTTGTCATAGTCATGTCGCATTTCACTAATCTCTTGATCAGACTTTTCATCATGAATTACCAAAAGAACTGAATGCAATATCCCATTCAATTCCTCTATCCTTTTTTCCTCCAAAAGTAAATTCCTAACGCTTGCCCTTACTATTTCTGATCTTCCTGAAAAACCCAAAAATTTTTGTAATTTATCTAACTCTTGGATAATATTTTCGTTTAGTGAAATGCTTATAATTGGCACTATATTATATTTTGTTTGCGTTATATTATTAATTTTTCAGTTTTCCTCAATTGCTAAAACGGCATAATCCATAAGGGGTTATTATGATATTGCTATAATCTTATTAATTGTTATTATGAAAAGTTTATATTATTAATAACTATGAAATCTATTGTGAAGGCTATGCTTTTTATATTTATTCTTGGTAGTTCGATGTTATTGATTCTCTTGCTTTCTTCATCTCTTGCTCTAAAAGTAACCGCAATTAATGAATCATTATATACTAATGGTTCTGAATCGGCAAATATTGTTAAACCAAGCAGTCCTCCTGCTGGTTATATTGATAGTGGCAACAACAATGAGGTTACAAGATCTAATGCCAATCCCTTAAAGGTTTTTACTTCTTTTTACCCTGTCTATGACTTTGTCAAAAAAATTGGTAAGGATAAAGTTGATGTTTCTATCATAGTTCCCAATGGGATGGAGCCCCACGACTTTGAGCCAACTGCAAAACAAATCATTGATTTACAAAAAGCCGATGCAATTTTTGTTAATGGGATGGGCTTTGAATCATGGATTAATAAATTAAATAACGTCACTATAGTTGATTTGAGCAGGGACTTGCCCTTGGAAAAACACACACAAATTTCCAATCCCCACATATGGCTTGATCCGCTATTGGTTAAATTACAAGCAAAAAACATACTAAACTCGTTGAATAACCTGGATCCACAAAATAAACTATATTATAACAATAATTATGTCCAATTTACCAATCATCTGGATAAACTAAATGTTGATATTATTTCTAGTCTGACTAATTGTAAACTCCGTGATTTTCTTTCTTTTCATGATGCCTTTGGTTATTTTGCAAATCGGTATGGATTAGTTCAGCATTCAATCCAAGGCCCATCCACTGAAACAGAGGCCCCACCGCAAAAGATAAGGGAATCTATAGACCTCTCAAAACAATTGGGCTTGGATGTTGTTTTTACTGAGGATAACATCGATCCCAGATTGTCTGATACAGTGGCGCAAGAAATAAACGGTCAAGTTTTGACCCTAAGTCCTATCGAAACTATTTCCGATGAAGAAAAACAGATGAATAAAGATTATTTCTCAAAAATGTACGATAATCTAAACAACTTGAAAATCGCATTAAAGTGCACAAATTAGTTCCATAAATTGTTTGTTTTGCTATATTGCATAGAACAAAAGTGAATCAGGTATGCTTGAAATTTTACAATATGAGTTTATCCAAAGGGCACTAATTTCCGGAATAGCGATATCCCTTAGCTGTTCTCTACTAGGGCTATTTTTAGTGCTTAAAAGATTTTCTTTATTTGGTGATGCAATATCCCATGTTGCTTTTGGAGGTATCGCTTTAGGATTGTTCCTTAAATCCAACCCAATTTGGGTTTCATTTATTGTTTCAGTCTTAGGTGGATTAGCGATGGTGAAATTAAACTCAAGTAAGAGGGTGTATTCTGATTCTTCTGTCGCAGTTTTATTGTCATTCGGATTGGCAGTTGGCCTTGTATTTATTGGGTTATCCGGTGGTTTCTCTATCGACATAACCAGTTATCTTTTTGGGAGCATCCTTTTAGTCAGTCATGAGGAGACCTTGATCATTGTATTTCTTAGTATTGTCATTATATCCTTTGTTATCGCATTTTACAAAAGACTAGTTTATTTGGTTTTTAATGAAGAACAAGCAAAAATAAGCGGACTGAATGTAACGCTATTAAATTATTTGTTTATTATTTTAGCAACAGTTAGTATTGTAATTTCAATCAGATTGATCGGCATATTGATGGTTTCATCATTGTTAATAATTCCTAATGTTGCTGCTTTGTTGCTTGGGTATGGATTCAAAAAAACACTTTTACTTTCAGCGTGCTTTTCTGTGTTGTCTGTAGTTATAGGAACAATTTTATCATATGAGATAAATGTTACCCCAAGTGGAATGATTGTATTGGTGTCCACCGGCATATTTTTTTCATTAAGCGCCTCAAAAT
>JBNJLU010000205.1:0-4255 GCA_050591185.1 Candidatus Nitrosocosmicus sp. | reverse complement strand
TTTATTGTAACCTATCTAACAATAAATAATGCATTGATATAAGATTTCCTAAAATCATTTTTTTATATCAGAATGTTCAATTATATGAAATTTTTACATATCATATTATAATCTTTATAAAGATATTGGATAATTGCAAAGAACCATCATAATATTATCACAATACTCTCAGTTTTTAATCATACATCCTAATACGGATAAAAAAAACATCCGTTTCACCACACCAACCATTGTTGCCCCAGCATTTGGTACTTAAAGATTAACTCATTATGGTGGGCTTTACTATGGGCTTTTTTAGGATGGATGGTGGAGATTTGATAGGCCAAAGTGCATGAGTAGTCGCTGTAGGGGTTAAGAATGAAATCTGGACATTCAATATCTTTTACTGTGTGGTTATATCACTTCCAACCTCAAAGTCCAGTGCAGGCAACATGCCCCTTGCCAAACGCAATCTTATGGTTTACTTGGCGTGCGTTTGTTCTTTGGTTGATTTGTTTAGCATTATCAAGAATGACACTAATCCAAAAACTGCAGAAATTCCAATAATAAGGCCTGCCGCAATATCTATTTCAAAAGTAATAATATTAACAAAAGGTCTAAGGACAGACTCCAAAAACTGTTCAAAAAAAAACCAACCCTCATTGCAACCCGGAATTTAATTCGGTAACCACCAATGGCTTTTGTATTGGCAAGAAACACCATAAGAATTTAAAGCGATTGAATATGAGAACAGAGGTTTTCTAATAATTGTCAAGATCATATAACAAGGTAAAAAACCACTACTAACACCATAAACAATTTTAACTATAGTGGATTGCGGATTAAATACAAATAAATTAGTATCCGCATAATGAGTTAATTTCAATGTCCTATTTAGATCCATCATCCAAATCAACAAAAACAAAGACAATCTCCCTATTGGTTTATTTTCTTATCAGTATTGGTGTGTCTTTACAAATAGGTGGTTCTAATTGGGATATTGTTTGGCATGGCGTTAAGAATGTAGAATCGTTCCTAACTCCACCGCATACCGTGATTTATACAGGTGTTGCATTGGCAATTGGCAGCATAGTTTTTAGGTTGATCTATTTTCCCGTTTTGGCAATAAAAAACAGCAGCGTTTCAAAACTATCCGTTTTCTCCAACATCATCAAATCACAATCCGAATTATTCCCTTTTCCAATAAAACTTGCCTTTATTGGGGTATCACTACAGCTAATGGCGGGTCCTTTTGATTTTTGGTGGCACAATAACTTTGGATTTGATGGGTTGCTAAGTCCGCCCCATGCGGTACTTGCCACAGGAATGCTTATAGCAGCCTTGGGAGGACTAATCGGGATTACTAAGCACAATAAGGACAATCCTTTTTCCTACACCTTTAGAGCTTTTCTTGTGATAGCGTTTGGAGTGTTTTTAATGGTTGCGGTGGATTTGGTCCTTATGTTTACGCTTCCATTCTCAGACGGTCAATACTTTAATTTTAATCCAGAGCCATTTACTGCAATGTTTGCTGCATCCATTCTCATCCCGTTTGCTATGACCCTTTCTCTAGTCTCAGTATCGTCATCTTTGAAGATTCCATATTTTTTCAGCTGCGTAACTGCAGTAATTATAGCCATACAAGCAACTGCCACAATCACATCAAACTCGTATTTTTCAGGACTGTTCCCTTTTTATATTTTAAATATACTGCCTGCGATAGTTGCTGATCTGTTTTTACTCAAAAGGCATGACGGGCAGCAAAACCGCAAGACAGAGATCACTTTTAGCTCAGAGAAAAGATATTTGTTTGCCTCTATGCTGCTTTCATCGTTTTTCATTACGCTTTTCTTTCCATGGAGTGTAGATGTGTATGGCGGATTTTTTCAACCGTCAGAAGAAACAAGAACAGAAGAATTCCTGTTGCAAATTTTATTTCCCATAATTTTGCCTGTCTTTATCCCAATCTCTTTACTTTCATCATTTATCGCAGGGATAATAGCCATACACAGACTAAAGAAAAAACCACTCAATGCAATATCCTAAACCAAAAGGCAAGTTGGAACTACTGCAAAAGATTAAATTTCAGAGTCAGGATATCAATGGCAAAATTATGAAACAAATTTTAAGGCATTTTTTCTCCAAAAGTAAACATATATACGTTACCCCAAATATTCAAGCAATGTAGATTCTTGTCCTTCCTTGTATCACCATTTTGCCAAAGGTTTAATTTGAAAAATAGTCTAAATCAAATACAAAACTGGTAATCCCAATAACACGTATGGTAATTGGCAACAGGGGGCTTCACACAAAATAAAACAAATCCCCCGTAAAGAATTTGTCACCCTGTATCAGATATATGCCTTATCGGCATAACACCATTTCCATGATTTATCTGGTAGTGCCATAATTACCGGATGTCCTGTTTCCCTATAGTGTTTAGTCCCATGTAACCCAATAGATGAATCACAACATCCGACATGACCGCATTCTAAACAAAGTCGTAATGCGACCCAGTGTGTTCCTTCTTTTTTACATTCCTCACAACCTTGTGTTCTTGGTTGAATACCCTCATCAAGACCATCTGCGTGAGTGCAGGGTTTATTGTCATCATTATCTGATGCAGCCATATTGATTATACACATTACAGCTGGCAACAAAGAATATAACATTACACTTTTTTATTGACATGATAGCATGAGCTGACGGCCTCTGCCAACCTGAGGAAAAGACTTTAGCTTAAATGTGCCCTGTCTCATTAATTTGCTTATATACTACAATACAATATATTGGAATGTTTGGGTAGTCCTTTCACCAACTCTCCAAATCTAAATGACACCGCATATGAGAGAACGCAGGTCATACATGGAATAGATAACGTAATTGCCAAGGCAATAGAACGTTGGAGAAACACAGAAGAGAGAATGGACTCATGTATTGACAAATTACAACCAAAATTACTCATTACAGACAAAATGTTATTTCCAGAATTGCTTGAACTAATAAAAAAGATATTAGTACAAGAACAATTTTTGAAATTACCGAAGAAAATGTTTTCTATATCCAGGAACTGCTGAGATTGGTCAAATCCAATAGGAACAACAAGCACATTATCCGTCATCTTGACAATGTGGTAGGAAATTTTTCCATCTCAGACAAAAAGATATTTCAAAGCCATGTAATGGGCGACCTAAGTGTACCTGGCAAAAACAACAGCGACATTAAAACCGAAATAGAGCAAAACAAGTCCGGTATTTCTCCCATAGCAGACTACTCCCCACAGTGCATAGTAAGCAATTTCAAGGCATTTGTAGAACAACAACAAAACATTTTTGAATTGATGCGGGAAAAATCAATATCTGCTGAACAAAGGATAAGAGAGTTAGAACAGAGCATAGAGCCAGAGGTCATAGAAACCATAAAGGACAGGGAAGAAATACAAAATCTCTCGTTCAGTCTTATAGAATCAGCAAATGAAGAAATACTTGTTATTTTTTCCACAGCAAATGAATTCCACCGGCAAAAGAGTGCAGGCTACTTTAAGATAATTAAAAAGGTTCAAGAGACAAGACCATGGATAAAAATTCATATCCTCACACCCAAAGACATTGAAATAGAAGAGGACATAAAAAGCAACAAAGAATTTTTTTCATTTGATGTCGTATTTACAGAGCCATTACAAAGAGTATCTGTTTTGGTAGTCGATAAAAGGTATTCTCTAACAGTTGAATCAAAAGACGATACAAAGCAACAACCGTCAACAGATGCAATTGGGTTGGCATCTTACTCTAACAGCCCACCACCAGTATTATCATATATTTCAGTTTTTGAAACTTTACGGAAACAGACAGAACTGTTAGAAAGGCTTAAAGACCATGACAAAATTCAAAAAGAGTTCATAAACATTGCAGCGCATGAGCTCAGGAACCCTATACAACCAATCCTTGGGCTATCTAACCACCTTATGAACAGAAAAGGCAGGGACAGGGAAGAGAAGGAACTATTAGATACCATTAACAGAAATGCAAAGAGACTACAAAAACTAACAGAATCCATCTTAGACATAACAAGGATAGAGGGCAAATCCCTAAAACTACACAAAGAGAAAGCTAATTTGAGTAACCTTATTTCAGATATTGTTAAAAATTATAAAAAATCCATTGATAAAAGTAAAAGCATAAAGTTTGAATTTAACAGTTTTAATAACAAAGATATAGTCATAGAGGCAGATAAGAATAGATTAAGTCAAGTAATCACCAATTTCATTAGTAATTCT
>JBNJLU010000204.1:0-4261 GCA_050591185.1 Candidatus Nitrosocosmicus sp. | reverse complement strand
TATGAATATGGCTAACCCTACCTCTGATTCAAGATTTGACCCCAAAACAAGCATTAGCAAAAACCCTGATGGATCATGGAAAATGAGAGATTCCCAGGTGAGGATGAATGTCTTTACAAGCACAGGCTATGATCAAGGTAAAATTACAACCTACAATCAAAGGGAATTGGCCACTAAAGGTTACATGCAATCCCCAAATGATTGGAAAAATGTGGAGATGACTGGCTACGTTAAGATAAATTCTGCCCCAAGTGACCTTGATTTAACCTGGTATGCTCGTGGCGCCAAACACAATGGCGATGTTCCATGTGAGGGTACATCATATAAAGGAAGCATAGTTGTTGATGGAAAAACTAGATTTTCCAAAGAACAATGGCATTCTGGAGGCTATTCATTTCAACCCTATCAAAAACCTGTTTCGTCAATAATGGACAAATGGATTGGGTTTAAGGTTGTAATGTTTAACACCCAAATAGACGGAAAAACAGCTGTGAAACTAGAGAACTGGATTGATTTCAGCAATAATGGCAATTGGCAAAAAATCTATGGATATACTGACAGTGGAGGCTGGGGAGAAGATGGCTCTCGGTGCGGTGGCAGTGCGGATCAAATCATTACATGGGGTGGACCAATCGTAACTTTTAGGTGGGATGGTACATCAAATGTTGACTTTAAAAACCTGAGTGTAAGGGAGATCTCTACTAGTTAGGACTTTTTCCTACACTATTTTCCTACACTATTTTCCTACACTATTTTCCTACACTATTTTCCTACACTATTTTTCCTGCTAGATTAATTAGGAAAAAAAACAAATCATAAGCCTATGTCATTTCTTCGTTATAGAATCACACGGTTACGAAAATTTACACACAATAAAGTCTTTGTTATAACAAAATATGTATTATTTGTATATGTTAGGATAAAGATGTTTTTTGGACTATATTGATTTTAATAAAAAAAGGGATTTCAATCTCAACATTCAATAAATAGTGGCCTGTTTAATTTGTTTATGGATTATCAAAAAATACTGGATGCTATTTTTGCGCTAAATAACGATATTCGCTATGCCGGATTGATTGATGAGACCGGTATATTGATAGCTGGAGGCATGCGTCATGGAATCGATTCTATTGTTGATCAGCCTAGTGAAGAACTATACCTAACGCATACAGCTTTAAGAAAATCTATGCGTGAGCGATTTGATGATACTATGGGACAAGCCCGTTTTGTATATGTGGAGCGTGAAAAATTGTCATTGTTAACTTTCTATTTGGACAAGAAAATGTTGCTAGTTACATTAGAGCCTAGCCTGGATTCTCATGTTATTATGGACCTGGCTGAGGATATACTGGATATTTTTAGTGGAAACAAAATAACGGCACAATAGTCACCAAACGACCTTTTTAATTTTTATTTTCCTCGATAATGTTGTGCATAGCTATTAAGTCACACTTAAATAATTCCAATTCATCTGGTATTATTATTTCTATTGAATCCTTTAGTGAAAGAGGTTTGTTTGTGATATTTGAAATTGTTTCTTTTTTCCTGTTCCAAACTTCTGAATTAAATTTAATTATTTTTTGAGTAAATAATAACATATCCTGGAATTCATTACTTGTCTTAGGGAATTCCCTTTGGTCTGTTATTTTCTTATTGTTGTATATTTTAGTCCATAGTTCGTATGTAATAAATGGGCAAATGGGCTCTAAAAGCATTAAAATGCTTTTAAAACATTTGTGGATTGTATATAACGCGGATTTTCTTTCTTCGTTTTTATTTTCGTTGTAAACCCTTGATTTGATGAGCTCGATATAATGTGCCGCAAAGATGTTCCATGTGAATTCTCTTATTGTGTTTGAGGGGATGAAAAAGTTTAATTCATCATACCCATCAATACATTTTTTTGATGTTTCATCTAGCTCCGCCAAAATCCATTTATCTGTCGGGTTGAGTATTTCTGGTTTGTTATCGTCGCCTACTATTTCAAAGCCTGAGATAAACCTTCCAATATTCCATAGTTTGGACAGAAATTTTTGTGAATTTATTATTTTTTGTTCAGAGCATCTGAAATCATACCCCAGATTTGCTTCACTGGCTGACCATAGCCTAAATGTGTCTGCACCGTGTTTTTTAATAACGGGTAGGGGATCAATCACATTTCCCTTGCTCTTGCTCATCTTTTCGCCTTTGTCGTCAACCCCGTATCCCATTATCCAAGCGCTTTTCCATGGTAATTGCCCTGTGAGATACACACATCTAAGCAAAGTATAGTATAGCCATGTCCTAATGATGTCTTTCCCTTGGGTCCTGATGGTTGTGGGGTATGCCTTTTCATAAAATCTGTCATTTTTGTTAAATTTGGTGATGTGCAGTGGAGTTATGCTAGAATCCATCCATGTGTCAAAGATTCTCTCTTCCCCTACAAATTCATCGTTTTTGCAATTTTGGCATTTATCAAAAGGCGGTTTTTCGTCCCATGGCCTGTAATATCTTCCAGGTTCTGGAATATTTGGATGCCTGCATCTTTTACAATACCATATTGGAATCTCTGTGCCATAAAATCTTCTCCGTGAGATTGGCCAATCAATTGAAATTGAATTTAGCCAATTTATGAGGATGTGTCTATGCATTTCTGGATAGAACTTTATGTTTTTTGAGTATTCTAGTAGTTTAGACTTAAAGTCAACTTGCTTTAAATAATAATCTTCTAGCGGTATTATTTGTATTGGTGTTTTACTTCTTTCGCAGATGGGGGTTCTGTGAGAGATTACTTCAATTTTATCTACCATTTCTTTGTCTTTTAGTTCTTCTATAATCTTGTTTCGGGCCTCTTTGAGAGAGAGATTTGAAAACTGTTTAGCGTGTTCTGTCGTTTTTCCATTTTTATTGATGGATTTTATTTCCCTCAAATTTAGTTCCCTGAATAATTGTACATCATTTAGATCACCGTAGCTACACACCATTACTACTCCAGACCCAAAATTGGGATCAACTGATTTATGGGGCATTATTTTCACTTCTCTGTCGAAAACTGGTATTTTTAAGTTATTTCCCTGTTTTTCTCTGTATCTTTCATCATCGGGATTCACAATTATTGCCTGGCATGCAAAAAGCAGTTCTGGCCTTGTTGTTGCAATTGGGATAAATTCTTTACCGTCATTTAGGAAAAATTTGATATAGACCAGTTTTGTTTCCATTTCTGTGTATGAGATTTCTGCATCAGCTATGGTTGTGCCACAATCGATGCAATAATTGTTGGGTCTGTCTCCCAAGTATATGAGATTCCTTTTCCACAATTCAATAAATGTTGACTGTGTTAGTGTTCTGAATTCTGTTGAATCTGTGTGATATTTTTCTTTAAAGTTTGCACTGATTCCTAGGCTTTTTAAAATCTCTACAAATTCAATCTCTGTATCATCCAGTGTGCTCTCACAAAGTTTTAGAAATTCTTTTCTATCCATATTCCTCATTCTTATTTTGTATTTTTTTTCCGTGTAGATCTCTACAGGTATTCCATTTCTGTCTATTCCAATAGGAAAAATCACCTTAAACCCTCTGGATCTCGCTACCCGTGCTATCATGTCTATTTGGGAATAATGCGCAGCTGCGCCAATATGCCATGGCTTTCCAGAAGGGTAAGGGGGTGGTGTATCTAAAATATAGTAGTTTTCAATTCCCAGTTGACTGTCATTATCGTCATCAATTCCGTAGATGTTGTCTTTTTCCCATTGATTTAGAATTCTTTTCTCAATCTCAGAAGACCAAATCTTTTCTTCAATCTTGGTGTCCAATTTTTAATTTGTAATATCTTTTTTTAATTAGTTATTAACCTTCCTAGTTAATTTCCGACAATCAAAAAACATTGACTCTATTTAGTCCGTCCGTCTCATGTTTTTTTTATGTTTGATAATATGTGGGCCCCTTTGTTGACTCCTTCATAAATGTATACACCTATTGCCTGCACATTATCTGGCATTTTTTTTGAGATCATTTTTATTATTTCAGTGGAGAGGTTTTCTACAGTAGCTTCTCCCTCCAGTAGATATGTCGTAGTTTTTGGGACTTTTAAATCAAAATAGCCTCTAGGTCCATCAAATTCAATAAAAAAATGACTATCATCCTCCTTCTTTAGATATTTTCTATTTATGAAAAACTTGTGATCAATTTGCATTAGTGCTTCCTTTATTATCTTTTTTGCTTCCGAAAAATCTATAACCAGGTTATTCTTCATTTCACCTATTATTTCTATCATGATTGTTGA
>JBNJLU010000203.1:0-4307 GCA_050591185.1 Candidatus Nitrosocosmicus sp. | reverse complement strand
GGAAGAAATGGATGAGGGGAACGAATAGGTATGCGTATTAAAAACAACACCAAGATGACAACAATAAGCATATTATCTGTTGCAGCAATTATGGTAATTCTGATTCAAATAACCATGATAGATGTTGCTCAGGGTTTGACTAAATACTATAATTGCGTAACGAGGGACGCAAACAATCACGGAACGCTTTCCTTGGCGGATGTTGAGGCTTGTTATGATCAAGTGTTTAATGGCGCTGAAAATGCAGATGATGAGGGTAGACCATTAAGGTGAATTGGCATAGTATTTCAGGAATAGTAAAGGTACTCTACTCCAATTAGAAAAAGGGGACATGTCATGGAAATATGGGGTTTATTGAAAAATGCCTATTGTATGCAAAAGCCTAAGCCAAATCTAACCGAAAATGTACACATTATAATAGGGAGCTTTTTTTGTCAACATTTGTAAATCCAGAATGTTACAACTTCCCAATAACTGGATTCTCTAATTCGCATTACAGTTGCCATGGCCAGGTTGATATTCAAAGATATTGCAGAGACGGAAGGTACAGACGAGGCGGTGTTGCTTTACAATGATGCCCTGCTGCCTTCCAACCTATCCGTTGCTTAAAGTTCAAGAATTCAGGAAAAAAAGAATAAATGCAATAATGCTGATAACAATTTGTTATTCAGATTGTGATAGATAATCGACTATTTACCATCAAATAATATGAATAACCAATAGTTATTGAATAAAGACTGCTTTAAACTGTATAATTATTTTAGTTTTTATGATATACAATAGTCATGGCGGAAAGAAGAAAAAGCGATATTAATGTTCTCATGGTTTGCACAGAATATCCACCTATGCAATGGGAATTGGAAGATACACTTTCAATTTGGTGCAGGCTCTGCGTGCAAGGGGCATAAAAGTCAGTGTTCTTTCTAATTCCGACGGGGGGATGGTGATTATAATGGATTGTCACCATTTGCCAAAAACAATTCAGAGGTGTTATATGATTTGGTTCAAAAACTACATCCTGACATAGTTCACATTCAGCATGAGCATGGGTTGTATGGATTTGAACTAAATCCCCTATTTCCAAACAGAACAAAAACATGAATAGACATGTTTTACTCTGCTTGCAAGGTTCCATTAGTTTCAACGTTTCACACTGCTTATTGGTTCAAAGTGTGGATGCAATCCACACTTGTAGAAGGAAAAGATACGTTTCACCTAAAATACCTGTATGAGTATTGGAAGCATTTGATTAATTACTCGTCTTTCCATAGAGCCAACTCATATGCCATGTCCAAAAGCGCAGCTGGAATAGTCCTTTCCAATTACATGACTAATTTGATTCCTGGCAGTAGTGTTATTTATCATGGGGCAGAGCCTTTTCAATCTGTTGAGATTGAACAAAAAGAGGCAAGAAAAAGCCTGTCCCTGCCTGAAGATGATAAAATAGTTTTGGTGCAGGGATTTTTAACTGCAACAAAAGGCCGGGACATTCTAAAAGAAATGGAGATACCTAATGGCTGGAAAGTGGTGATGAACTATTCCAAAAATCACTATAATAACCAGATAATCGACTTAAATCTAAACAACAAAAAAAAACATCATTAACCTAAAAAGAGATTATCTCTCTGAGAAAGACCTATCGACATTATTTTTTGCATCAGACATAATCTTTTTGCCATATAAGGCAATCTCCGGCTCTGGAACCATGTTTGACGGTATGGGACACGGTAAGCCCTTTTTAGCCTCAAATATAGAAGTGTTTAAAGAATTCTCCAGATTAGGGCTAGGTATAGCTACCGAGAGAAATGCCAAAAGTTTTGAGAAAGGCCTTAAGGCTGTTGATGAAAACTATGAAACTTTGAAATCTAACGTGGAGAAATTCCGTAAAAACCTAAAATGGGATAACATTGCTGACCAGCACATAGACATCTATAACAACATACTTGATACCAATAAAGATAACCAAGACATCAAGGCAATTGCAACAAAAAAGCCCAAGAAAAAACAATAATTGAGGAAATTCCAGTGGTAGTGTAAACAACAATAATTAGACGACCAACTTATCAATTTGCATTATTTTCTTTTGATGGGCTATAGACTGCTATCATTAACTGGTTTACTCTTAACCTAATTCAATGTACACTGAAGTAAATTTCTACTAGCGCAAGAATGACAAGTTCAATCACAACTAATATTGTCATCTTTGCTCCTAATCGATTAGCATTGCATTGTTGTGCATGACCTGGATTTGACAATGGTATTTTTCTAGAAACTATTATACTTGTAAAAAAAGAATATTGTGATTCTTATTCGATGTCTGAAGTATTTATGTTTTCAGATGTCACTTCTTCTGAAACTTGCTTTGTTTCCGTTACGGGTTTCTTTTTTACTGCGACTTCCTCTTTAACATAAGGTGTCTTTGTAACTTCAACCTCCTCTTTTTTTACGGGTATTGTAACATCCTCTCTGGATGAAACAGGTGTTTGTGTCTTTGTTTGTCCACTTGCAGGCCTTCTTTCAATAGATATCTCCTCATGTGTTACGGGAACCTCGACTGTTTTGGTTTCAGTTGTTGGCTCTTTTGTTATTGTGGCCTGACTTTCAGAAGTCCTTTTGGACACATCTAATTTCTCTTCTGTTAATTGTATTGTTGACTCTTCTTCATTTCCTCTTTCTTCTTGTGTTTGGTCACTTCCCATATCCGCAGTAGGAGATTGCTCCTGTGAAGTTGGAAAAGAATCCCCTGCATACTTATTTCTCACTTCGTCCTCTGACAACCTGAATCTAAGGACACTGCCATCGTAACTCTCGGCTTGATCTTGGGGAATGTAGAACTTTTCTTTGTTTATTATGCCCCTTTGGACAAGAACGTAGCCATTTGATAACTCCTGTACTTCGCCCAAATCCTCATCGTTGCTTCCTCTTGCTTCTTTTTTTATAACATCATTCCAATCGATACTTGAGCTCATAACTCATATAATAAAACAAAACATCAATACCTTAAACATTTAGTGAAATTAACAAATAGAAATTAATTTTTATTTAAGACTTTTGAATTTAATCTCCTCATAAACTTTTAAATAATATATTTTCTTTTGTAAGATACCATGAATCGCAAAAATAACAACAAGGTTATTTCAGCATCTTTAATCATCATATCTGCAGTTGCCATATTTGGGTTGGTGTTAGCAAATACAAACACAACTTCCATGGCGTTTGCCCAACAAACAACAGGACAGATAACAAAAGGAACCCTAATTCAAGGGGAAATAACAGCTGCAAACTTGACCAACGGTCAGATACAAAACGAATCTATTAGCAATGGTGAACTAACGGGTGCAAATATCACAGGCGCCACAATTAACAACGCCGATATAAGCACCGCACAAAACGGAACTGTGGCTTTACAAAATGGAAGTAAACCCTCGATAGCCCAATTGGAAGGCGGCAAAATCAATTCCTCAGAAATCTCAAGTGGTATCATGACCAAAGGAACAATAACTGGGGGTTCAGTATCTGAAGGTAAAACCACTGGCGCAAATATCACAGAAGCAGACATTGAAGGAGCTGAACTGAAGGGTGTGAGCATAACAGAAGTTAAGGTCAAGGCAGGGAACGAGACAACAAGCGGCAGTGGTGGAGCATTAAGCAAGGTTCCCGTAATAGGCGATACACTTGAAAAAATGAATCCATTCAAGTAGGTAGAAAACAATTTATTTTAGCCCACTCATTTTTTTTATTGTTTTCATTAAGTATCAAAAAGATATGAAAGAATTACAAATATTATAGATTAAGGATTCTGTTAACTTATTTGGGATGATGTGAGGTTTACTGAAACCAAAAAGCTTTTAAGTTTATTTAATGTAATTATACCTTACTACAACCGTTTCAAAAATGACTTGTAGTGTATTTCATCCAAGGAGTCTTACAATAAAGTTCTTGCCGTTCGTTATTGTAAGGCCGTATTACATTGTGAGGTTATTCATATACCTTTCAGCACGCTTCTACTTGTGCCAAAATATGTCTATAGGAGTGTTATAGTTCTGACATGTGTATATGTGAGAAATAAATTGTCAAATGGCTTCATGCTAAATTTGGTATGTGTTGCAACAGGGTGATGGATAGTCATTGGTTGTGAACATATAGGACAACTACTGCATTAGACATCCCATCCATTACTTTGGTGCATTTTATAAACTTAATTAATACGGCATCTTTCAACTTGATGGTTTTTGGGATCTTAATACTAGATCAATAAGGTTTTAATTAATTTAAGATAAAAAAAAAAAATTCTAAAATTTAAAGGT
>JBNJLU010000202.1:0-4319 GCA_050591185.1 Candidatus Nitrosocosmicus sp. | reverse complement strand
CAGAATTATACCTCTTCTACACCTGATAAAGGAGGCTTCCACCATACCGTTTGCAAGAAAATAATACGCCTAAATTGAATCAGGGGTGAAATATTTTTTCCTAATTTTTCGAAAAACAAAAATCGATGCTACAATATATTGAATACAATCATAGAAACAAAAGAATACACTACCAAAATTTATATCCAGAAGCGATCTTAATTTATATGTTTTTTGTTATTAATAATGAAATTTAATGATATTTTGTTTAAGGTTGCATTTTCATGGCCATACTTGCTTTTATGTATAAAAACTATGTGCTGTTTTATCCAATTCTTGTGCATACGGTGTAATTTCTTATTCTATTGGCACTCTCAAGACCAGAATTAAAAACTCATACTTAATGTAACGTTCTACATATAAAATAAGTAATAACAAATTGTTGCCATTACCTTAAAGACTAAAGGATCAATATAATATGAGCATTTTCATATTTTAGTTGATCTCCTTATCAATCTGAGAATTGTCTATCCCCATAGGAACTTAAATTGTAGTAGCTGGCATTTTCTGCAATTACAGTAAGTCTAAAATCTTGTGAAGATCCTGTTCTGAGGACTGACTCGGGAGGCGTTACAAATCTACTTTCCTCATTTGTTAACCTGTCATCTTTGCTAAATAGTTTAACATCAACTTTTACATCCTCTACATTATATGTCGAATTGTTGAGCACCGTTCCATTTACATATATTAATCCAGTGTCGGTTATCCCCGCAGATATGTTGGTTAGAGTAAGATTGACTCGCTCTCTAGGGATAACATTTAATTCCCCTTGATTTTGTGCGTCTATAAAAGAAACAGATACGGTAAATAAAATTATTGATACAATTACACTAAATAGCATTATGATATTAATTTCTTTAATATTCAATTGACTTCGTCTTTGTTATTAATAAATGGTGGGAGATAAAACTATTTGTTTGTTGGGATTAGGACACATCAAGGGAGTTTATTTATGGAGGTGCGGGTTCATCTACTGTAGGTGCTTTAGGCGTAATTGTGTCATTCTTTGTTGAAGTCATCGTATTTCGATGTATTGTCTAGGAGCATTTTAAACTCTTGATTTATACTTCCCTGACGACAACAACAACTTCCTAGCAATATGGATTTAGGTGTTAACTGAATTAAAAAAATACAGTCAAAAGAAGCACATGCATGTGTCAATGTCCCCGCTGGATGATTTTGGTGGCAACAGGTATCTCATAGTATCTATTTATGATGATGAAATTGTAATAGATTTACTCAATCAAGAACACTACACTTGGTTGCACATATACAATATTATTTTATAGTCCATGTGAATTTGGTAAAATTATCTCCGGTGGTCCCAAACCGCCATATTTCCAAAGGACATTTGCAAAATAAACTCTTTCGTTACTATGTCATATTTGGACTGCCATTCCTATATCCTTATTATCAATAAATGGAGGCGTCGAGGCTTCGGAAACAAATTATTGTGCTGCACAGTCAGGGCAAAAAGGGTTATGCCATTTCTTATTATATGTTTGACACATTTAAGTTAGGCGGCCATCATAATTGAACGTCGTATATACAGTTCAAAACTCATATGTTGTCTTTAGCATGTTGCTAAACTAATAACCCTTAAACTCTTCAACTTTGATTCTTTCTTTTGAGATTTTCAAGTCGTCTTGGAGCAAAGATTGCATATCTTTTAACATGCTAGGTGGACCACAGATATAGAACACGGAATTATGCATTGCGTTAGTATCCACATATTTTATAATCATTGCTTTGTCTATTATTCCATATTCACCATTCCAACCAGGTGTGATGGATGGGGAATTTTCATCATTGCTGTTTTCGCTAAGGGTATAGATAATCTTTAGGTTTTTATTTAGGTTGGCCCAGTCATCAAATTCTTGTTTAAATAAAATATTTATACGGTTACTGTTGGAGTCAAACATTGTGATCTTTAGTGGCAACTGTTTATCTGTTGCGTACTTTATCATACTTCTAAATGGGGTCACACCTATACCACCAGAAAGAAATACAGCTGGCTTTGAATAATCTCCATGTAATACAAAATGCCCATCGGGACCTTTTACCTTGACTTTGGTACCTATCTCTAAAGCCGATAGCCTCTTTTTGTAAGGTGAGTCCCTTATTCTTGTATTCAACATAATAAAGTTCTCCGTTGGGGAAGATGAGATGGTAAAATGTCTTATAGGACCTTTAGGATCGCTATATACACCACCTATGTCAAAAAAGGCAAACTGACCTGCAGTATAATCTGGCAATAGAGGGGTGTTGTCTTTTCTTGGGTCATTATGTCTACGGAACTTAAATGACGTTACATCAGTACCTTCTACTTTATCTGTTTCAATAAGTGTTAACTCAGTTTGAGAAGATGGTTCGCTTTTGGATTTTTTCCTTATTAGTATGTCATTGCCATCTACCTTTACCTCAAAGGAAGGCTCTGGTTCATCCGCAGGAGGGCTTGTCACTTCCCCTGTTCTTACATCAAATTTGGAATTATGCCATGGACATTCGACTTCTTGTCCCTGAAGGGTGCCATCAGATAGAGGTCCGCCTTCATGTGTACAAACATTGCCAATAGCATAGTATCTTCCCTCAACGTTAGCTACACAGACACTTTCGCCGTCGACTTGAACTTCTTTCATACTCGAAGGCGGAATGTCCTTTGTATCTGCAACCTTGACAAAATCTTCACTCAATACAAATTATTTTAATTGTAAAGCCCGAGTCTATAGGGTTTTCCGTTTAATTTCTAAAGGCACAACATTAACTATACTTTTGAATAATTGCATTCCCCTATGATGCCAGATGTCGGATTGTAAACCACCATAACAAACACTAATTAAGTAAACTCCCAAAACGTATGGACCTTGGGGGCTTTAATTATTCTGTTTATGAGAATTTCTTTCGGGGTAACTATTCCCGCATATTTTATGTCTGCGATGTCTAATACTGAAGTTCAATAGATTTAGTCAAATATAGTATTGTATTAGAGATATACAATAACAGTTAACAAATGCATAATTCATAAATTTATATAAACTTTGGACCTAATGTGCCCCAAAAACAGGATATTCTTATTTGACAGTATGATTAAGCAATTTCGGTTATGCAAAAGTTCCAGTATGTGTCTTAACCCTTATTATCAAGGATGAGACTATGTAAGTATGCCAATAGATCCAGATTTTCCTAAAAACCATAAAGTGGTTGGAAAACACAAAACATCCGATGGTTCATATGTTCATTTTGTCTGGGGTCCGGGAAGGACGGACGCAGAGTCCTCTACAAACACCCAAGTTCAGCAGGATTACAAAGCAAGAGGCGAAGAATATGCCCCATTAGGCGTGCATGGAACCTTTGTTGGTGTAGACTGGGATGCCTGTATTGCTGATGGTGGGTGCATTGAGGCATGTCCTGTTCAGGTATTCCAATGGTATAGGTCAGAGCAAGATGTCAAGGCGACAGAAATGGTGAACGCCACAAGCGAGGGGACAGGTGAAGACCACAATAGAGACGGTAGGAGAGATTTTACGGATAAATCCGACCCCATCAGGGAGCAATCCTGCATATGGTGTATGGCTTGTGTTACGGTTTGTCCCACGCAATCGATAAAGGTGGATGAGGCAAACCTACCAGCCCATGAGGAGGCATTAAAAACATTTGGTTGAGACCTAATCACTCATTTTTATGATCACATCTGTATAGGATTTCCTTTTCAATTTTAAGCTATGAATGATATAATAACAATACTAATACTAAAAATTTGAAGATTCTCTTCTTATTTTCTTTTGAAAACCATAAAGAAGAAAATTCAGGATCAATTATCCAATAAGTTAGTATAAAGACTTGTTTTTTTTGCTTTCCACAATTTGATATTCTTTGTTATTAGGCACCAATAGGATAATAGATATTTTGTAAATAGGTTCAATTAAATCGTTTGATATCTAATACCATATCGCTAATTTCTCTAATACCAGTCTATCAGATTATCTTTATCATTATCTGATAAGAAAAAGCTGCTTGTTACTATGGTGTAGGAAAATACTTATAGGACTGCATATTGAGGAAACAGATCCTCTTTGTAATCTATAAGTAACCAAGGTGTGGAGATACCCAGATGAAGAATAGTTCTTTTCTGCTTTGTTTCCTAATTCATTATCCTTCGATCACAACTATTCTTATTCTACTGTGGATCTCTTGCGTAATTAGCATAAACAGCTTTATTTCCGTCTGTGTAGTATAAAGATGTCTTTCCCTTTTGCTATCTTATGAGAGGTTATCCAAGA
>JBNJLU010000201.1:0-4345 GCA_050591185.1 Candidatus Nitrosocosmicus sp. | reverse complement strand
CTTATAATGATTGCTCATCACATAGTATATCTCCGTCTAAAACCTTTATAAAGAAAATAAAATGAACCCAAGATTATAGTCAAATTTGACGTGGGCCCGATGGGCTTGGTGACGATATCAGCCCTTTAGAATGGATTCTGTTATTTGATAAGGTATTGTTAAATTTAAGGATTTTGATAAAACACAATATAAGCCATTTTTAATAAGGTATACAGAAAAAAATCAATTTAAATTATCAAATAAAATATAAACCACAAGGATTAAGTGAATGAAAAACTTAATAGCTATTTTTCTTCCATTTTAGCATGCTTATTGAATACAAAGGAAGCAAAATTGACATGTCGAGGCCATTGACAATCGATGATAGAAAACTGTTAAAACAAATTGAAAAGGAAATCAAAGACATAGAAAATAGGAAAGGATTCACATAGGTTGATATCAAGATATAGAAATGATAATTGATGAGAAGAATTATTTATTGGACATTTTATATGTATCTACCCATACATCTAGCATTTCCAATATGAATACATTGACAATAATACTGTAGCACATAAAGAAAAGTAATTATCTAAATATCTTATCTTTTTCTTATGCATATTTTCGGGTATTGGATTTCTATGAGAATAAGAGTTTCGATTGAACATCAAGCATAACCGTCACTTTAGTAACAATATAAACATGAGCAGCGTCATCAACACCGTCCGCCCTTACCTGTTCCAATAGACTGATCGGGTTGGCATCATGGTGGACTTTTAGGTTTTTTATGGAAACAAACTGGTTTTTGTATTTGTTGGAAAGTTCATCATGGTTAGGGAAAATAGTCAAAGTCCCTTCCAAAAATTCCTTCCATCTGAATCGCTATCTAGAGCCATACTCAAGATGTTATTGCCAATTATTTTTTATTTAAAAACATTTTATCAGACATGGTTGAAATTGTGCCAGCAAATAGATCATAAACAGTTTTGGGCATTATCCATGACATTATAATAATAAACTAAAATTACATATGGTTTCTAAAACTTACCCAATTGGAGTTATCCTTATTATTCCATTTTTCAAAGAAAATGACATCAGAGAGATTCATTCTCTTTAGCCATCCGTCCTCTTCCAAATCAGGAATGTCGTTGAACCTTTCAACATGGCCTAGGCACAGATATGCAATTGGCTTTACATTGTTCGGCAGATTTAAAGCAGTAGCCAGGTCACAATTATCCAATATACTGACCCAACCAACACCTATACCCTCAACACGTGCCGCAAGCCAAAGATTTTGGATGGCGCAGCAAACACTGTAAATTCCAGCTTCCTCAATTGTCATTCTTCCGATTACAAAAGGTGCAAACCTTTCTTTGTCATAGGTAACGCAAATATTCAGGTCAGATTCCAAAATTCCCTCTAGCTTTAAGTTATGGTATTGCTCTTGTCTTTTCCAATCTTCTTTCAAAAGGTCAATGGACTTTAGTCTCTCCTTTAGAAATGAGTCTTTAACCTTTAGTCTGGTGGTTTTGTCTTTTATCAATATGAAGTTCCAGGGTTGTGAATAGCCAACCGAGGGCGCATGGTGCGCAGCCTTTAAGATATTGTAGACGGTTTTGTCTTCAATGCTTTTGTTTGTGAATCGCTTTCTTACGTCACGCCTTGAAAAGATAACATCATAAAAGATATCCTTTTCCAATTCATTGAATTTTCTATTGTAAAGGTGTTTGTCCATATTGTTCTAAAGTCTCCAACAACCTCAGTTTTGTTTTAAAGATACATTCATAATGAATTATTTGTTTTGTTTTATTATCTTTGTGTTTCTATCGCTATCGCCATTTTGACATTGCATGGCGATGAAGAAAAAGAGGTGAACAATCATTGTTAAAACAGCATCAATGGGTTTCTTCTCTTGAGGTGGTGTATTTTCTTTGTTGTGGAAGCATTATGTACACACATGCTCCACCACACATAGTGCAAGGCACATTGTTGCCAGAGTGTTGCCCGCTGTGTCGAAAATGGATTTCCTTTGCTTTTTCCGGATCTATTGACAGGGATAACTGCTTTTCCCAGTTAAGCGTTCTCCTTGCTTCAGTCATTTCCATGTCCCATTTTATTGCCTTTTCTCTTATTTTTACCAAGTCTCCAGCATGTGCGGCTATCCTGTATGCGATTAGTCCCTCCTTAACCTCATTCTCGTTGGGAAGTCCAAGGTGTTCCGCAGGGGTCAGGTAACACAAAAGGTCCACACCCTCGGAAGCTGAAATTGCAGCCCCAATGGCACTTGCGATGTGGTCGTAGCCTGATGCCACGTCAGTAACTAGGGGTCCAAGAACATAATACGGAACTTCCCCTATCAGTGATTTGGCCAATCTCACGTTTGCAGATACTTCGTTCAGGGGAACATGGCCTGGGCCTTCAACCATCACCTGAACATCATTTTCATATGCTGTTTTGGCCAATCGGGAGACATTTATCATTTCTGAAACTTGCAATTCATCGTGGGAGTCAAGTATGGAGCCAGGCCTTAACGCATCCCCAAGGCTAAAGGTTACATCATATTTTTTTGCTATTTCACAAAGATAGTCAAAATGCTCATGGTATGGGTTCTCTTTGTTGTATTTTAGCATCCATGCAGCTGTTATTGTTCCGCCTTTGGAAACAACACCCGCATGCCTTTTTACGTTCATGATTCTTTTTGCCAACTCAAGGGTTATCCCGGAATGGATTGTCGTGTAGTCAACACCGTCTTTCGCGTGCTTCTCAAATGCATTCAAAAAGTCATCCTCCGTTATGTTGAGTGGGTTTTTGTATTTTACGACACCATGTCCATAAGCTTGGTAAATTGGCACAGAGCCAAAGGTTACAGACGGGGCCGCATCAAGTAGCTTTTCCCGAATCAGATCCAGATCCCCGCCATCGGAGAGGTCCATCAACGTATCTGCCCCATATTTCATTGCAACTTTAGCTTTCGAAACCTCTTCCTCCAGGTTCTGATATAGGGTGGATGTTCCAATGTTTACATTAACTTTTGTTTTCAAGCCCTTTCCGATTCCAACCACCTTGATTTTTTGCGTTCTGGCAGTATTTTTTGGGATAATTATGGATCCCTTGGCAACATTTTTTACAATAAAATCTATATCCAGATCTTCATCTTTTGCCACCTGTCTCATTTCTTCAGTGGCAATTCCCCGTTTAGCTGAACTCAGTTGTGTGCCCATTTTTTATTATGCGAGTACAAACTATAAATGATTTGAGTTATGGTTATAGTCATTTTGTTTTACATATCAGACCCATAATTTGGCTGAACCTCATAACTGGTAAGAAATTTAAACTATTAGGAATAAGTATGGTTAATCATTGTCAAATTTATTTTTTGATATTAATTGCTATATGCTATAATCATATCAAAAATGATTACAAAGTTAATCTTTGAGCCCAAAATTATAGTCAAATTTGTAGCGGGCCCGTGGGGATTCGAACCCCAGACAGCCGGATTTCTTTCCTATTTGTTCAGTTAAAAGTCCGGTACTCTACCTGGCTGAGCTACGGGCCCATTACCTTTTTATTTAAAGGTAGTATAATTTAATTTTATAGATCAACAAAAACAAAAAAGCCTAATAATATGTCTAGTTTTTGTCCATATATTCATGCTCTTAATGACAGTAGTCTTTAATATATCATGCAGTAGAAAAATATTCAATAGAAATATATAAAAAAAATCATAGAAATAAGGTAATAATCTTAATAATATAATAATATAATGGATTTACTTGAACAGTAACAAGTATCCAAACTCCGATATAACTAATTTGAACCATAGATTATGACTATTATGAGTATCATAACAAAGAACCACAAAGTTGGTTTATTCGCAATCTTCATCGCTTCAGCATTAATGTTGGGAACAATCTCCGTATCAGGATTTGACACTGCGTTAGCAACCAAAGACAAAGACAAAGACAAATATGACTCTAAAGATAAAGACAAAAATGACTACAAGGGCAAAAGCAATGATAACAAGAAATCAAATAACAATGGAGCATCACAGTCAATTGACCAAACACAAGTCAGCAAACAAAGCTCAGAATGCAGCAACAGAGCAACTGTAGCAGCAGTATCAACACTGTGTGGTAACAACGTAGGTTTGCAACTCAATCTCAACACAGGCAGCAACGCCATAGGACAAAAATAAACCCCCCCTCTTTTTCTTTTCAGCACCATAAAAAAAGCGCTAAATTATTATATTCAGTTTTATCATTTACGATAAACAAAGAATTACGATTCTTCGCCCATATTTCCGATTTTATTTTAATGTTGTTAGATATTATAAAACAATTCAAAGAAACAATTTATTTACCCAATA
>JBNJLU010000200.1:0-4372 GCA_050591185.1 Candidatus Nitrosocosmicus sp. | reverse complement strand
TCTGCTTCTGCTGTTGATGGGTGCAGGACACATTTGAATAGTGATGGAAATAAGCTATAATTCTATCGGTTTTTGGGATAGGCTCTAAATCGCTTTTTATTTATGAATCTGAAAAGGACACAAATTGTTATTGTTAACATTATTGGCTATGGCCCGTGTTAAATCGTTTTTTCTTGCAAACAATGGAAAAAACACATATACATGCAACCCATAAAACAGTGACCAAAATAAAAAACTATTGGCAATGTTAAATGGCATTAATACAAAATATTGAGGGATAAATACTTCCAAAATCCATCACCCTCAATGCAATAATAAGGTGTTTGAAAAAGATGTTTCTTCTCATAAGTTTTATAGAAAAGCATCAAGCCTCTTTGGAGGGCAACTCCTTTTGGTATGCCTTTTTAAGCCAAATTGGAGTGATAATTGTAGTTAGCGCAACCATGATAATTATAGAGGTGTAAATGTCTGCAGATAATGCTCCCGATGTTACTCCTACTCCTGCCACAATCAAACCAACCTCACCCCTAGATACCATTCCTATGCCAACCCTCATGGATTTAGTCTTATCCTTCAGAAACAACATCGAGGGTAGCCCACAACCAATCAGTTTTGTGGATATGGCTATTGCCATCATTACTCCTGCAATCAAAAGTACATTCAAGTTTATTCCCCTTAAATCTACCTGGGCGCCAATTATCGCAAAGAAAAGTGGGGCAAAGATAAATTGCAGCCTATGGACGTATTCCTCAACTTGCTTGATTAGCTTTGTACTGGCAACAGCCATTCCAACAGCGAAAGCACCCACAATAGGAGATAGCCCGATATACGCAGCAATACCCGCAGTTCCAAAGAAAATCGCAGTTGTAATGCCCTCTATACTGCCTTGGGATCTCCACAATTTCTCCCGATGCAATATCCGAGGCACAATAAAAATCGAACCCAGCAGTAATGCTACGAATAGACCCAAGATTTTTAGGATTAGTAAAGTTATCTCCATAATATCTGGGGTTACGTTACCCGATTGAACCATTGTTATAACTACAGATAATACAGCAATTGCAAGTATATCATCAACTATGGCAGCTCCCAAAATCAGTCTTGCCTCTTTTGTCTGCATTTTTCCCAATTCAGTTAACACCTGAATCGATATTGCTATGCTCGTTGCAGTCAGGGCAGTGGCAATCAACAAAATTTCAAACGCCCCTAGGCCATATAATGAGAATACGAAAAATCCCACAAAGAATGGCACAATCACGCCTAATGCCCCTACAGTAAACGATGCTGCACCACCCCTAAGAAACTCCCTTGGTGTGATTTCCAGTCCCGCCACAAACAAGATTACAATGGCAGATAGTTCTCCTATATGCTTGACAGTCTCATCCAATACCACTATTGGTCCACCATCAAATATTGGCAGCCCTCCTAAAGCATAAGGCCCTACTATTATACCAGCTAAAAGTTCCCCCAATACAACAGGCATCTTTAGCCTCTGGAAAATCTCTGCGAAGAGTTTAGCAGTAAATAGTAAAATTGAAAGTGAAATTATAACATGTATAAAGACAGATTCTGCAGCCATAGTATATTTCAATTGTAAGGTTGCTTATGGGTTATAATAAAATAGCGCTATAAACAATAAAGATATTTGAATAATTTGTATAGTCCTTTGAATCGTAGTTTTCTTTTACGATCAAATTATTGAGTATTAGAACAGACTTCTGGGAGTATCATCAGATTCAAAATAATAACCCTAAATATTATCAACAGTACCGTGTAGCTGAGTATTACTCTTTACCAAAACCACAATTATTTTTACCTTTTTTAAATATTTTTAGAATTTTTAATTTACCATGTTTAAAAACGTCCTATAAATGATTTCCCAATGCAACATCATTGGCATTATCTGCTTTTTCACCATCCATACTTTTGGAAGAATCATATAAAAGGTTAAAGACGGATTCTACAAAAGATATATCAATCTTTTAGTTTTTCGCAATATTAAATCCTATTGCGGTCAATTCCATAGCAAGATTTTTGAAATTTGAATGGAGGAAACGTATATGGATTCCTCCATTCAAATGCATGACAATTCAACCTTATTGCAGTTGTATTATACCGTATAATGGTATAAAGATGATATAATTATTCTTGAATGCGAGGTTTTTACTAAATAGGTGAAGTATCCACTCATTTTGTTTGCAGTATTTTAGATTTGCTAAGTCGCGCATTGTTTTCGATGATTTGGATTTTTCTTTGTAATTCACATCAATACTTCAAAATATGCAGATATCGCACATATAAGGTGTATATTATGTTAGGCAGTCTAATCGAAAATAGGGTTGACCACAAAAAGCCAAGACACGAAGGAATTACCTACATAATAGATAAATTCCAAGGGTTTGATAGGGAAAACTTTGAAATCATCTCCCCTTTCGTGGATATGGTAAAAATCTATGGAGCGTATCCTCTTCTAATATCCGAAGACCATCTAATAAAAAGGATAAATTTTTATCATGATAACAACGTTTTAGTTTCTACAGGCAGCACTCTCACAGAATACGCTTTGAGAGAAAACGTATTCAAAAAATTCGTTGAGGAATCCAAAATAGCTGGATTTGACATTATAGAAATTAGCGAAAATAACATACACCTTTCTTTTGGCGAAAAGGAGAGGATTACAAAAACAATAGAATCGCATGATTTGAGACACCAATGGAAAATAGGCAGAAAGGATCCCAGAAGGCAGCTAACAGTGGATGAGACCATAAAAAGGGCAAACGAGTCATTGGAGATAAACCAAATGGAGAAGATAATACTGGAGGCAAACCTAGGTTACAGTGTTGGGATTTATGATGAAAAAGGGGACATAAAATGGAATCTTTTGTCAGCCATTACATCCAAAATCCCGCCAAACAACATAATTTTTGAAGCACCACTTGAAATCCAGCAGGCCGTATTGATAGCTGAATTCGGCCAGAGGGTAAATTTAGGTGAGGTAAAACAAGAAAACGTAGCATCCATTGAATCTCAAAGAAGAGGGTTTCTTTCAAAAGCAAGCTTTAGCATAAATCCAGTTAAAAAAGGACCCGAGGGAAGTCCGGCAACAAAATTCATCTACTACATAATTCGCAACAAGCACCCGATAGAGCAAAGCGAGTTGATTTATATGACTAATCTCCCAAGAAGAACAGTCCAAGCATCGGTTGAAGAATTGAGAAACCAGGGGTTAATAATAGAAAAAAACAGTCTCGATGACACCAGAAAAAAGGTTTACAATCTGGTTAAAGACGAATGGGTATAATCTACCCCTCTCTCCGGCATTATCATTTTATTCTGAAAAGCTAACATGAAAAAATAGGACAATCACATTAGGAAAAAACAGATGAAATAAAGATTAACACCACACAAAGGAAGAATATTGATATACGGGCATCCAGTTATAAAAAGAGATTTTTGTGCGCAATTCATCCAAAGACAACACAAACACAAAGGAAGACAAAAATAAAGAAATAAAAATAAAGCACTTACAAGATGCAGAATCAGCCACAGTAGAAAAAAGCAGAAAGCATCTCTTTATTTTTGCCAATAAAAAAAAAATCAACTTTGATGAATTGGCAAATACAACATTATTCCTGGTGGCGTTTATAGGCATTTGGCAGCTAATTTACGTTTTAGGAATATGGCCAAAAATATCTTTGCCATCCCCATTAATGGTTGCAGAGTCATTTTATGAATTACTACAAAACAATATTCTCATAACAAGTATAGCAATGACTTTGTATAGGCTCACAATTGGTTTTTTCATATCCATAGCGTTAGGTGTAGCAATTGGTCTTGCAATGGTAAAATTCAAAGGTTTTGGAAAAACCATGGGCTCTTTTGCTATAGGGTTACAGTCATTTCCAAGCGTAGCATGGGTTCCTTTTGCAATCCTGCTGATAGGCCTGAATGACGCTGGAATATTGTTTGTTGTGGTAATGAGCTCTGTGTTTTCAGTAATGATGTCAACATACAGTGGTATGCGCAACATACCGACAATCTATATCCGAGCAGCAAAAAACATGGGCGCCAAAGGAATTAATTTATTTCGGTATCTTATGATTCCCGCTGCCACTCCAGCTTTGATAACCGGAATCAAACAAGCATGGTCTTTTGCATGGCATGCACTAATTGGGGCTGAAATACTCATGGCCGCGTCGATAGGTATAGGCCACATATTACTAATTGGAAGAGAGTTTCAGGCAATGAACCAGATTATAGCGTCAATGATCACAATCTTTGCGTTAGGCATGTTATTTGACAGGGTGTTATTCATGAAATTAGAGGACAAGGTAAGAGAAAAATGGGGATTGAAGCAAGAACAAGAAAATAC
>JBNJLU010000199.1:0-4392 GCA_050591185.1 Candidatus Nitrosocosmicus sp. | reverse complement strand
AAGGCATATGATAATGATATTTTAAAAGAGCGTTTCAGGGTAGTTGCATACTGTCCATCATGTCAAACTTCACTTAGTAATTCTGAGATTAATCAAAGATATGAACAAGTAGATGATCCTTCACTTTTTTACAAAGTGCAATTAGAAAGTGAAGATATTTTTTTAATTGTTTGGACAACTATGCCATTTACAATGGTTACTGATGAATTGGTAGGGGTGAACCCCACTGCTAAGTATATTTTAACTTCTGTTAAAAATAATGACAAATATGAAAAATGGATAGTTTCAGAGAATAGGCTAACTACTCTTATGTCTGAATTAAAGATATCTGATTATAGTATCATGAATACTTTAGTAGGTAGAGAACTTGAGGGAAAGTACTATGTTCATCCTATTGTTAAAGATATACCTGGATTAAATGACCTTGCGTCCAGGAAATTAATTCATTTTGTAGTTGCAGACGATTTTGTTGATGTAACAACCGGAAGTGGCATAGTTCATCTGTCTCCAGCCAATGGTGAGCAAGATTTTGAAGTTGCAACCAAGAGAAATATCCCTATTTTTGTCCCTATCGATGATAAAGTTACCTTTACAGAGAAAACAGGCAAATTCAAAGATCTTTTTGTTAGGGACGCTGATGAAGTGGTGGTTAATGAAATGTATAAAGTTGATTCTGTTATAAAGTATGGTAAAATTACTCATAAATACCCGACTTGTTGGAGATCTCATCATAAAATCGTGTGGTTGGCCAGAAGGGAATTCTTTTACTTGATTGATAAACTTGATAATAAACCCATTGATGCTGCAAATAAAGTAAATTATTACTATGATCAGCCAAAAAACAGGTATATAGAAATAATTAAAGAAAAAGTTCCGTGGTGTATATCTCGTGAGAGGTTTTGGGGGACTCCATTGCCAATATGGACATGCGTTGCATGTTCTGGTAAAAAAGGATTGTTTTCTAGGGAGGAAATAATTGAATCAGCTATTAGTCTCCCAGATGGCGAAAATTTTGAATTGCATAGGCCATGGATTGATAAAATACAGATTGTTTGTCCATATTGCCAAAATGTAATGAATAGGGAGACTTTTGTATTGGATACTTGGCATAATAGCGGCAGTGCACCTTTTGCATCTTTAAATGATGGGGAATATGGTGAATTAATACCCGTTGATTTTCTTACTGAGGGAATTGATCAAACAAGGGGTTGGGCATATACCTTATTAATGTTAAATATAATTTTGAGCAACTCAATTAAATCTCCATTTCAATCTTTTTTATTTACCGGTCATGTATTAGATGAAAAAGGCAATAAAATGAGTAAAAGCGTCGGTAATGTTATAGATGCTGTTTCACTATTAGACAAAAATTCGGTGGATTTGGTTAGATTTTATTTTATGTGGAAATCTTCCCCAATAGAACCAATAAGTTTTAGCGTTAAAGAAATGATAGGGAGGCCCTATCAAATTATTAGTACATTATATTATTTACACGTATATTATAAACAAAATAGTGAATACGATAAGTTTAACTATGACGAATCTACCTTGCAATCGATTTTTTCTAGTGGGTATTTGGATACTCCCGATATTTGGATACTAACCAAATTAGAAAAATTAATTACTAATGCCACAAGTCTCCTTGATGCTTGCAGATTCCATGAGGCATCACGGTTAATTGAGGAGTTCATTATTACCTCGCTAAGCCAGACCTATGTTCCACTAATTAGATATGATTTATGGAACGATGAAGAAAAAAGCCAATCTCGCAGATTTGCTATATATGCTGTTTTGTCTGTGTGTCTTAAGAATGTTGATGTCTTATTATATCCATTTAGCCCATTTACAACAGATTTTTTATATCTGTCGTGCTTTAAGAAATATGAATCCATTTTAATGGATGGTTGGTCTAACAGGGAATTTTTAAAGACTGTATCAAACAATGATGTAGAGTCTGCTTTTGATATTGTTAAGGATATTACATCAATGTCATTTTCTGTACGAAATAAATCAAAATTAAAAAGAAGATGGCCATTAGAATCAGCTTATCTTTATTGTAAAAATACTGATTTTTTAAAGGTAAAGGGAATCAAAGAAATTTTGCTTGACCAATTAAATATTCATAATATATCAATACACAACATAAAATATGATAATGTCATTGATAAGATTTTAACGTTGATTGAAAATAAAGCACCTATTTTGCCAAAAATTGATATCAATAGGAAACTTGTCGCAAAAAAAGTAAAATCTGAAATAGGCCTACTGATGGACGAATTTTCTAAAATGGATGTTATCAAATCTTTGCATGATATAAAAAAAAATGGGTTTCTCACCTGTAAATACTCTGATAGTAAATCTATCGAATTAGGTGTATCTGATCTTGAGGTAACATATTTACCCCTTGAAAACTATATGTACATTGAAAAAGAGGACATTTTGTTGATAATTAATGTATCAAGAAATGATGAATTGATAATGAAAGGTATGGTTAGGGATCTGTCAAGGAATATTCAACAGTTGAGAAAAGAGTTGGGTTTCAAACCGACTGAGATCCTGTCATGTGCATTTATATCACATATCTCAGAGGATGAGATAGAACACCTGGTTAGGTATTGTGACGATATTAAAAATTTAGTTCGAGTAAATGATGTAGTATTTTCTGTAATTCCTGATAATAAATTCAATCATAAAACAATTGATGTAGATGGCAGAGAAATCAAGATTTATATCCATTAGTTTTGATAGTTTTTATAATAATATTTTCAGGCAGAGATATGGTCAAAGCAAATACCAGACTTGTAAATATATTAATAAACATTGGTTAAAAAGTCAATAGTTACGATCATTGTTATAGATAAATTATTTTATAAATATTAGCCAAGTGAAAAAAGAGAAGGGCCTTTGTAATGAAAAACAAATGTCATTTGACGATTTTTTGATCAATAATTTTAAAAGCAAATTGGATGATCTTTCTCTAAACCTTATAAAAACTGGGACTGGAAAGCCATTAATTCTTTACACGACGTTATTAGATGAAGATGATGAATATGGGGAACAAGAATTAGCTATTATTAATGAAAACTATGTAGTCATTCAAGTAATTACATTTGGAGGCTTTGTACCTATGGCAGTCCAGCATCAGCGAGTCTTTACATTCGAAGAATTTTCTATATGGGTTTTTAAGAGAAGCGCTAGTTTGTTTCTCCAATGCTTATCAACAATAGATGATGCACTTGTATCAATTAACAGATGATGCATATAATAATAATTAGTTTTATTCATCCTTTTGTCATTGATATGTAACTTTTATTTGATCCGCCAAAATTCTTAAATTGGAATTATATTTTTATATTTTACTTTTTTTTCCTGTCTACAAAAACAGTCGAGCATTATTAATACGGCCAAACGAGAATTGTTCGTTTGCTTGCTATTAGTGCGTATTAAAAACTTATATAGTTAAAAGAAAGTTTTTATTGTTATTCATAGAATGTTATTTAAAAAAAGATGATGGTGTTTTATGGATGTTTATGTAGAAGATAGGCCTTGGGGAAAATTCGAAAGATACGTTGAAAACGAGAAGTGTACTGTTAAAATTTTATATCTTAAGCCAAATTCACAAACAAGTTTACAATATCATAGTAAACGTGATGAGTGGTGGAAAGTGATTAAAGGCACAATTAAAATCCATGTCAATGACAATGAATATGGGCTTACAGAAAATGATTCTTTCTACATAAGGAGGGGCTCAAAACACAGAATGATAAACTTGGAATACCCATCAATTATTTTGGAAATTTCTACAGGCGATTTTGATGAAGGTGATATAGTGCGCCTAAAAGATATTTACAACAGGGTCTAAAAAAAACATCAGTCTTCAATTATTGTATTTGTTTTTTTAAAACCGTTATTAAAAATAAGATAACGAAATACAAATAAACCCCTCAATGATTTTTATCAATTATGAGTGCAAGTAAAAAGCCACACTTGAATTTGGTGGTTACTGGTCATGTCGATAATGGTAAATCAACCACTGTTGGTCATTTATTGGTCGATCTAGGTGTTATTGATCAAAGAACTATTGATTCATTTGCAAAAGAATCTGAAGCTACAGGCAAAGGTGACACTTTCAAATATGCCTGGGTATTGGACAGCATAAAAGATGAACGAGAAAGGGGTATTACCATTGATTTAGCTTTTCAAAAGTTTGAAACTAACAAATTCTTTTACACCCTAATTGACGCTCCTGGCCATAGAGATTTTATTAAGAATATGATAACGGGGGCTTCTGAGGCAGATGCGGCTATTTTGGTGGTATCAGTTAAGCCCGGAGAGACGGAGGCTGCAACTGAACCGGGTGGCCAAGCGAGAGAGCATGCCTTTCTTTCTAGA
>JBNJLU010000198.1:0-4395 GCA_050591185.1 Candidatus Nitrosocosmicus sp. | reverse complement strand
AAGGGAAAGACATCTTTATACTACACAGACGGAAATAAAGCTGTTTATGCTAATTACGCAAGAGATCCAATAAAATATCCTCCTTACAGTCGTAAAGGCGCATAATTACCCATGTGTGCATTGCTATTATGTCGGTGAACAAAAATCAAAAAGAACTAGAATGTATCCAGGTAAATAGAAATATGGAAGCTAAAGAGGAAGAAGGGGAACTCGCCCTATTTCTTGTTGTTGTTATATCAAATCAAACTAGACATTATCAATAGAAATAGCCTTTTCAGTTTTTTTAGAAATAGATTAAAAAAACCACTTATGCATACACGCCTAAAACAAAACAAGACTCGATAAAGGAACAAATCACCAAATAAATAGGGAAATAAGTAATTCATTGCACATCATTGTACTCATAAAAGAACATGTTAATCCAAATTTGATTATAACAATACAATTGTGAAAGATATATTGTAAGATAAATAACACACAGATGGCACAATGGATACAATAAATTCTTGACGGTTATCAGGAATCAATAAACGCCAAGTACAATGACGATTTATTCAGACCTTGATATCGGCGGCATTAACTATACTTTTGCTCCCTTGCATACTTATAACATATAATTAGTATAGTGTTCTCTAATGAGTCAAGTAAAAAAAATCCCAGAGGGCTATCACACAATCACACCATCATTGATTGTAAAAAATGGTGTACAAGCAATAGAGTTTTATAAAAAAGTGTTTGGAGCCAAAGAACGAATGCTTATGCTAACATCGGATGGAAAAGCGTTAGCCCATGCAAAACTTGAGATAGGTGATTCCAAACTAATGCTAGCAGACGAGTTTCCGCAAATGAACTGTCTATCACCTGCATCCATTGGCGGAAGCCCTGTTGGCATATTTTTGTATGTTGAGGATGTGGACAAAACCTTTAATCAAGCAGTTGCTGAAGGGTCAAAAGTTTTGGATCCGGTTACAGATCAATTTTGGGGTGACAGACACGGCAGTATTGAGGATCCGTTTGGACATCGATGGTCAATATCAACTCACATTAAAGATCTTAGCCCAGAAGAGATGAAAAAAGCAGGAGTTGAAGCAATGTCAAAAATATGCGAAAATAAAACAAATTAATTTTTTTTTTGAAAAATTACAGAAACCATGATGACATTAAATATTCAATTCCATTATTTTTGAAATTGCGATATCGTTATCTTATCTGGCATTAATCGTTAAGAGGTAATTCCTGGAAAGGCACTTTCCATTGGGCCCATTTTTAAAGTCGTTGTATATGGGCATGATGGCCCCTTTCCAAATTACGGCACCTCGGTAATTAAGAAGAAATCTTGGCTAAAATTACTGAAAGATTCTCCAATAATCCTGTTTTTGCTATGGAAGGTTGTTACTAGTGTTCTTCAATACCCGATAAAACGATTTCGTGAGGGCCTTGAGGAATACTCATGTCTACCTGCATCATATTTTCCAGTTGTTTTATTGTAGCCGATTCAAACAGTTTTCCATCCAAATAAACTGAAATATGATTAATTTGATTCGGCATTAACTGCAATGATAAAGACCCTGAAATAGGATAGACATTATTTAGTTTCATGCTTAGTTGGTGGTTACTCTTGTTGTAATTCAACGCATCCAACACCATCATGCCAGAATATTTATACCCTAGTGCCTTGGAGTTGGATATATCAAACATTTTATATTTGCCAACGATCATATCTTCTGCGTCTCCAGCAACACAAGTATAGTAGTGGACTCGGTCTTTTATGGCAGGGTTGGGCGTAAATGTAAATCTAATTGTCTCATGTGGTTTTAGAACAGGTATGAGGGTTTTAACGGAGTCAACTTGACTGCTTTTATTATCATTGGCGATCGCAAGCAATGTTAAATTATTAATCTGTAGAGGACCCGTATTCGTTATGTTACCATAGAGCTCCTTAGAAGGACCTTGAGGGATCACAGGATAATCTAATTCAAAAGTATTGATCTTTGTAAAAGAACCTGTTACATTTTCATTTTTATATATAAAGGGAATGGAATCCTCTGATAAAGAATATTTGGTTGATTTTATTACAAATTTGAAAGGAAAGGGGTCATTATTCCTATACAGTATGGGGCTAAAGGGTTTTTCGGTCAATACCTCACCAGTATTAGTAATATCATTATGTACATTCATACCCACTGTTACATTCTGTGGATAAATTTGATCACTTTGCTTTATGACATGACCAACAACTACAACATTTTCAGATGAATCCACATATGACGAGTAATTTTTAACAAAAGTAGCATTACGCTCATTTATTGAGGAATTGGAAATAGGTTCAGAATAAGCTATGTCACTTGAGGAAAAGTTTAGAATTGTTATAAGAAACATCATAGGAACAAAAATAAAAGTAAATATACGATAAATAGGATTGTAACAATATGACAATCATTATCAAGCCTTTGGAACTGCATATAAACTTATTCGATGCATCATAATTTGATAAGTGCTCATATTCATTACCCATGATGGAACCAATGAAGATTCATAGAAATAATTTTCCTTCCGAAAGAAGAATAATAAAAATTATGGATGACTGATCAGAATTAGATTAAAGAAATAAAATCTAAATGAAACACTGTCAAAAAGCAGAAGGGTTAAAAGAGGCATATAAAAAATATTGCTTCAAAAAGGTTCAGGATTGCTATTTGTTACAGCACAGTCCGACAACAACAAAAAGAACTCGAGGTTGGCATATCATAAGAGGGAATCAGATTTCCAATTATAGGACTTGATAGTTGTACATATATGTCGTTATTATTATTGTAATAGAGAACGATAAAAGGAGGAATGTAAAGTGTTTTAACAATCAAAATACGAGACTATTTCAAAATTTGTTAGGAGGGTATACAGTTCCAAAGATAAAGGCATAAATGCAAATCATACTATAGTTTGGCAGCACTTCATTTACTAGCAGTAAAATAAAATCATTCCATTCCCGTTTTTAATATATGCAGGCATTATGAATATAACGTCGTTGAGTAAATATGGCCTCAGCGTTATTTAGGGTATTGTTTAAATTCTAATTGCCTTTTTTAAGCATAAATATAACCTTGCTTATAATATTATAGCATCATAAAACAAAACTTAAAAACACTCTTTAAACTATTGATATAGTGAAAAGATCCAGATTAACGGTTTTTTTAGCGTTAGGAGCACTTGCGGTTATCTTGATTATTGTTATTAGTACTACCATGTCTTATTTTGTCACAAGCACTACACAACAATATACAGATTATTCAAATTTTTTAACAGAAACTACAGACAAGTCAGTTGAATTAACAAGACAATACCAAGATGAAATTGGTTTGTGGAATCAGGGCAACTATACCAATATCACCATGGCAAAAATAACCGACTCCTTTTTGCCGAGATTTATCAACCATCTCAACGAATTTAATGGCACAAAGGCGCCTGAAGAATATAACACAGTCAAAGAAAATTTTGCAAAGTCATTTGCAAGCGAAATAAAAAGTTACGAATTGTTTAGGGAATACCTGATTACAAATAACTCCACTAAAAACGAGTTATCAACAGATTACTTGTCAGATGCGCTAAAATTCGAGACAATTGCACGTAATGCCTTTGCACAACTAAACAATAGTACCAACTAAAAAAGCTATAGTCATTTATTGTTAATTTTAGAATTAAAGTTTATGGTAATATAATTTGGCCCTCAAAATGTTAAAGACAATCACGTTAAATCAATTATGGAGAATTGTAAACAAACTTAAATTTGATTTCTATCGATTTTTATGTAGGTAACTGTACAATTAATTATCAAGGTTACTATAATTACAAGCATGTATAAACAATAATAATAACAATAACGACGCTGAAAATCTTTGACGTTTCATGATTTCCAAATTGAAACTCACAGATCCTGCTATAAGGTAGAACATGTACGTAAACAAAATAAGGTTTCTGATAAAAAAAATACAATAATAACAACACGGAGACAGAAGGCAACATAACCATAAATAACAGTGACAATAATGGCGACGGAGAACAAAAAAGAGAAAAGAGCACAACGGGGGGTGGAGAGAGGATGAATGTTACTTCCAAGTGAACCCATATCCACAACCCTCACAAAATGTTCCCATTGATAGTATTGAATGTGATGACAGTGGCAGTGGCAAAAGCAAGCAAGCAGATGGCATCAAATAATACTATGTGTATAGCATATCATATATCTACAGTATTTTATATTCATTAAAAAAGTATCGTTTTTTATTGGTTTATCGGCAAATGATTGTATCATGTATTTTTTCGATATTTTTCTAAGCCAATAAAAATGTCAGGTCACATTTAGGTTTGCTATTTGCAACACCAATCAATTAGAAATTT
>JBNJLU010000197.1:0-4430 GCA_050591185.1 Candidatus Nitrosocosmicus sp. | reverse complement strand
CGAATTTTTTTAACTCCACTGCTCTAAGTGCCCCCAAACTGGAGGAGCCAAAAACCCTTACACCCCTTTTCCTTAACAGATTGTAAACTTCAATAGGTGTTGGGGGATAGTCTTGGAGAAAATATCCATCAATTATGCCCACCGTCTTTACGCTTGTCGGTATTAACTGCAGAATATCCCCTTTTTTAGCAGGTAGCCTATAGTCTGCATCAAGAAACCCTTTTGCCTTTTCTATTGGCAGTGTTGGGCCTAAAAAAATCACTGGTTTAGGCATTTTGCAAAAGACTCTTTGGCCCTGTTGCCAACAATGGACTTGTTTACCTTAAATGTTTCCAATCCCGGAACAATTGCCCTCACTACGGGGATGTTTATTTTGGGGTGCGTAAGGTTTACTATTATAGCCCTGTTTAGTTTTCTTTCTTTTAGTTTTGCCAAAATCAGTTTTATGTCATCCAAAATATCATCGTTATGATACGACTTTATTTCGGAAAATTTTATGTTTTTTGCGGATTTTATAAACTGCCAAGAGCGTTTGTCGTCGCTATCATCCGGATCATATTTCATTTTCCTTAGGTCATCTCGCGAACCTTGGATATTAGCCGCCCTAGACTGTGACACCTCAGTAATGGCCCTGATCATCGCAATTCTGGAGTCTGGATGGGTGCCATGACCATCAACCAATTAACCATACTCATGATTGATCCACTCCACACTGCTTGCAATGAATGTCGGTATCCCAATATCAGAAGTCACATCTTTAACCTTTATTGAAATTTGGCAGTTCTCGAATTTTTCCAGGAGTTTTCTGGTCGGTTCGTTGTCTTCACCTATGTCCTTTAAATCGACATCAGGATATATTTCGTTGTCATCAATGAATTTTCGTGATTCAAGTGGCTTTAGTTTTACGCCATTGTGAATTAATGCATTCTCAATTGTTCTCAAAATATGGAATTGGGACGCACTGGATACGAATTCGGCTATGCTTACCGCATCTCTTTCTATGACTTCGCATAATGAGTGGCAAATCGCCTCCTCGATTACATTACCCGATGCCAACCCATTGGTATGGTAAAAGGCGTATGGATTTACGGAAGGTGGTTTTGGAATGTATTTAAAAAGCGCCAATGAGAGTGGTACTAAAATGTTTTTTTTGCTCATCAAATCATATCCAACACAATAATCCATCATCATCTTGTCATCCAGAGAAAAAGATACAGGCTCTATTACATCACTGTATTTCAGAATATTGTGGCTCTTTGACAGTTCCTCATAGCTTCCTCTTACTGTTTTATCGGCATCATAGTTTCTAGGTAATGATGAAAACCTTTCGATGCTTTCCATTATTGCGCTAGCCTTAGCATGATTTCTGGTTGGTCCTTTTCCACCATACACCCAAATGTAATCCTCAGTTCCAGGCAACACCGATGAAAAATTTGGTATCTTTAATCGGTCCATATCTGTTATATCGGCTATTCTGGTAATTCCAATATCATTTACGATTTGATTTACATTTTTCAGGGTCTCTTCCACAGGTTGCACTCGGGAGGTTCCTTTGGATGTCCATTTTTTTCTTGATTTTAGAGTTGATAACGCAATATTTTCCAATTAATGCTAATATGTCAATAACAATCAAACATTATTTTAATTGTTGTTTTCCTCATTTTGCACATAAATTATTGATTGGCACTGTTCCAAGGGGTAAAAGAAATTAATAATTTGACATATTAAGAATATGGATTAAGTATTTATATAGCAAATTCTTTTGAGGAATTACTTGAATTCTAAAAATATTGAAGCTGAGATTGTTAGCGAAATCCTGCTAAAAGCTGCTAGCGAACCTGAATTCAGGAAACGGTTAATAAGAAATCCTGAAAAAATATTAGAGTGCTACAGTATTTCTAGGGAAGCAAAGCACATAATCCAAAAAAGCATCAGAGATCTAATGCAATAATCTGCAGTTTTTTATTATTTTCCGTATTGGCCAGGAATGAAAGTTCTCGCGTGTAAACATAACAGGCAATATCAATCGGAAACAATGCTGTTTCCCATTAAAACGGCAGTTAAGGTTTCCCCATATTCGGTTTCGTTTATTTATTCTTTTTTAACAATCCTTTCTCTCTCAGGTTTTTCCCGATCCCTCACAGTCAATTTTCCTGTAGCTGGGAATAATCCTAAAGAAACACCAATTAGCAGAGGCACCCATTTTCCACAATCGCGATGCTTTTCAGGGCACATGTTTGGGCCCACCCTCTTTTATTCTTCAATTGATAGACGGTAATGCAACACAAGGGTGGCAGCATCACCCTTTTGCTTCTGCCAAGCCTATCCAGATACAGCCTTTAAACATAATGCGTGTAAAAAAAGGTTAATGCTACCGTCACATTACGGAACATTGTATGCGGTACCAATCAAAGGTTCATTTCAATTACAAGTGATCTTTGAATCCGCCTCAAAACATATGAACAGTGTAATTTTCAGGGAATGTTATTTGGGTTTTTGCTGATGAGCCATTCATCATCACACATTCTTTTTGGCGGAAAAGGAGGCATTCACTCTGCCGGTCTACAACAATCTCTCAGGCGAACTTGTGATGTTTGTATCAAAATAAAGTAACAAAACCCTAAGCGCATTCCAAGAGAACAATCCAGATGCAAAAATCGCTATGTTTTATTGTAGTTGAATAGTCCCCCAGCCTCAACTATTTCTGAAATTATTTTGCTGAATGGCTTTATATCGTAAGTTTTATTGTCTTTTGTCATATCCTTTATCGTATGGTTTTCCAAATTAATTTCTATCTTGTCTTTATCGTCTATCTGATCAAGTATGTTTTCATCAATTTCAATTGGCAGCAAATATCCCCCATCGATAGCATTTCGGTAGAATATCCTTGCAAAAGACGGGGATAGGATGGCCCTTATCCCGGATTTTGAGAGGGCTATTGGTGCGTGTTCTCTGCTTGAGCCACATCCAAAATTGTTGCCCACCAATAGAAAATCACCGTCTGAAACCTTTTTTGTAAACTCGGGATCTATCCCTTCCATCGCATGGGTCGCAAGTTCATCATGATCATGTATTTTCAAATAGGGACCTGGAATAATCACATCTGTATCTATATTTGCTTTACTGTATTTGTGAACCGTTCCCTGCAGTATCATTTGATATCCCTTGGATCCGTTATTTTTCCTGTTATCGCAGACGCTGCAACAACCATAGGAGATGCGAGGTATGTTTGGGACTCTACATGACCCATTCTTCCGGGGAAATTCCTGTTTGTTGTGCTTATGCAGATTTCGCCTTTTCCCAAAACGCCCATATGCGCACCACAACAAGCACCACATGTAGGCGGGCCTATTACCGCCCCAGATTCCATGAATATCGTTATCAATCCCTCTTTGATTGCCTTCATGTATATTGATTGAGCTGCCGGTAGAACCTCTGTTCTCACCCTAACTTTCCTGCCTTTTAGTATTTTAGCTGCGCTCCTAAGGTCAGATAGTTTGGCCCCAGTGCATGAGCCGATATAGGCTTTATCAATCTCCGTGTTTTGTAACTCGCGCACCACTACGACATTTTCAGGTGAAAAGGGTTTTGCCACAGATGGCTCCATCTTGTCACAGTCGTACTCAAATACATCCCCAAACTCAGCATCTGCATCTGATTTAATTAGGTTAAACTTTTGTTGGGTCCTGTGTTTTAGGTATTCTGTTGTTACAGCGTCGGGTTCAATAATTCCATTTTTGGCTCCCGCCTCTGTGGTCATGTTGGTTAGGGTTAATCGCTCATCCATTTCTAACTCATCTACAACATTTCCTGCAAATTGCATTGTTTTGTAATTTGCCCCGTCCGTTCCAATGTCTGAAATTATGTTCAGAATGATATCTTTTGCCATTAGGTGTGCCGGCCTTTTTCCGCTTAGTTTAAACAGCAAGGTCTCGGGCACTTTGAACCATATCTTTCCATGAGTCAAAACATAGGCAATATCGGTGTGTCCTAATCCAGCCGCAAACGCGCCCATCGCACCGGTTGTATTTGTATGGGAATCCCCCCCCACATATACTTCCCCGGGTAACACCAAACCCTCTTCATGAGACAGCGTATGGCAAATCCCATACTGCCCAAAACCATATTTAAAATGTTTCTGTATGCCATTTTTTTGGGCCCATTTTGTCAACTGTATCACATTATCTGCAGATACCCTATCGGAGGCGGGAACAAAATGGTCTTCTGAAATCCACACGTTGTCTGGATTCCATATCTTTCCCACAGGCTTTCCTTTTTTCTCCAGTTCTTTGAAGACTTTCATCACCCCTGGACCCGAAACGTCATGAATCCTTACTTTGTCGACGTTAGCAAAAACAACATCACCCGGTGTCACTTTGTTGCAATTTGACGCATGGGATAGGATTTTTTCAGTGATTGTCATTCCCATA
>JBNJLU010000196.1:0-4444 GCA_050591185.1 Candidatus Nitrosocosmicus sp. | reverse complement strand
GGCATAAATGGCCTACAAACGACAGTCCACACCAATGTAATTCTTACTATTGTTAAAATTTATAAATCCACAAACATAGTATATGAGTCCTTTTTTGGTGGTGGAAATGCGCCGGAAATCATCGGCCCGTTAATAACAGGTTCAAATAATTCGCTATGCGTAATAAGAGAAGGAGACAATATGGCCTGCTAAACTAACTACGACTGTCAACAATATTGAGATAAAAGTGGCCAATTTTCTTATTATTTGTATAAGAAAAATAAATATAATAACTTACATTATATTTATATATAATTTTGTATATCCAGATCAAATGAAAATTCTTAATTTCAGAGTTGCCTTTGCTTTATTCAGTATAGTTGCAGTCTATGCCATTCTGTCTATTAGTGCAACCAATAGTTTTACCATCCAAACCACATTTGCTCAAATTGCAACTAATGCAACTGGAACTTAAATTGATTCATTCCGCGCACAAGGTCATGTTTCTAGTTTAGCATCTGACACATTGGCAGGAAGAGCACAGTCCAATAGCTTAGAGATTTGGATATTAGGTGGACTATGGGAATTTAATGTTGTAGAGGGAAACCTGACGAATTTTGTCGTTGATATAGACATGATTAAAATTGACGGAACAGCAGCCCATAAACATACAATTGAAAGATTGGACAATGCATCCGGTATGCCAATGGCGGTGAGTATGCCTAACGCCTCAGATCTTATGACAGAGCAACCATCTACAAAAATAGCATTGGAAGGAAATTCAACCATGTTCAGGGGCATGGCAGACATTACAACAAACGAAAATGTGCAATGGAAAGACGTCCCAGTTCATTTAAGCTTGGTTAATGGAAATATCATAATCCTAAACATGGATCCATCCAAAACAGAAGACCACTTTAAAGGACTTCCGGTATTTGGAACAGTAGAATTGATAGTTGATGAAAACGGGAAAGAGATTGTAAAGAAATAACAAACCCATTTTTTATTGTAAACTAATTTGAGCTACAAAAGATGTCCTGGCACGGGATTATTAATCAATTGTTTCAGTTTTCAATAGTTCAAAACAACCAATACATAGAAAAAATAGAAGCTGTTTTATTATTCAATAATGACGCAGTTAAATATTGCAAACTTGTTACCGCATTTAACCTGATTATGTTCATATCCCTACAACAATATGACCAATAATCTGCAATTGATAAAACAAATGCAAATTGGAATGTAATTTCATAATTTGAATGTTTTTTATAACATCTACATTATATTATGTTGTGTCCCTATTTCCTTTTATGCACCAATAAAAATCCTATTCCACCACAGATTATACCAGAAATCAATACCAATATGGAAGCAGCTATAGGTTCAACAAATGGTGCCAAGATTTCATGTGCTTGTTCTGCGTTAAATCCCAGCCCTCCAACCGACACTGGAAGCATTGCTGCCCCACCGGCATAGCCGGCATACATTAACATGCCCATCGCGGCAGTTGTGCCCATATTCATAAGGGTTAGGTGAATCCAAGCTACCGCTTTAGCGCCCCTATGATTTTGGTATTGCTTTTTGAGAACCCGCTCTAAATATAGATAAAAGAGGGCAGAAACTGCAACACCAATCACACCTACCACGATGTACATGATGTACCCAAAAGTAAACCATGTACCATCTCCTCCCGATGCGATTACTCTCGATATCCCCGGTTTTATTATCGAAATCTCCCCTAGTATTATGAAAACTGCAAACCCAACAATGATTGCGCCTTGGATTATTGCAGCTGTGATAAACCTTTTAGTCCAGACTATATTTTCTGCATGTTTCTCCATCACAACATTTGTCTATGTCAACCCTATAATTTCCATTCCCATATACAGATCCAAAAGATACCAATGGATACAAAAATATAATATCATAATAATATCTATGGCGTAATGTTATCAAACAGATATTAATAAATTAAATCTCACTTATAGAGAAAATTCGTTCGTTTACCTGAATTATATTATTTGTACCCCTAAAAGAAAACCATATTCAGAGAGTTAAAGAAATGCAGTAACTTTTGGCAAATATGGATGCACAACACCCTAATTAAGCGAAAGAAGACTATCCATGTATATGGTTTTTACCGCCAAAGATGTTTGTAAAAAGGCCATCACAGTTGGGGCAACCATGATGATGAGTGATGCTAGAGACACTATGCTCAAACACAACATAAGCAGAATAATTGTAGAGCACAATCAAAAGCCCGTTGGAATGGTTACTGAAAAAGGAATTAGCGCATATCTTTACAGAGAAAACAACGACAAATCACTTGATGAAATTGCCATATCAAAAGCAATGAGATCACCACTGGTATCGGTCGCCAAGGATACGGACATAAGAGAATGTGCAAAGCTTATGTTGGATAATGACATAAGCTCCCTTATAGTTACAAATGAGGAAGAAGAAGATGAGAGAGAAACAAACATCTTTACAAAAAGTGATCTTGTCAAACTCTATGCTGAAAACTACAAAGGAAAATTCAAGACAAATGACTTTATGACCAAGCAAGTGTTCACCGTATACCCATCAAATTCCTTGCACACTGCAATGAAAATACTGATGAAAAACAGGGTATCAAGAGTGATTGTAACTAGAGGTAGCATCGTTGTCGGAATAATAACTGCAAAAGATCTTATGCCAATTACATCCTTTGTCGAGGCGGACAAACTGCAATTGGAGAAAGATAAAGGAGTGGGTAGTAACTTGGCATCAATTGGCCATATAATGATTGCAAGCGACATAATGAAAAAACCGATAACAGTCGAGGCTACAGATGACCTTGCCAATGCCGCACAGATAATGACGGATAAAAGGATAAGCGGTCTTCCAGTCAACAATACTAACGGTAACAATCTTGAGGGTGTTGTAACCAAGACAGACATTGTTAACGCATTGATAGAGTCAGATCTTTAATTTAGACAGGCCATCGTCATTGATCCTATGACGGGATCATCGACCATATAGTTATAATGTTAATCTATAACAAAATTCTAAAACAAATTTAATAACTAACTGATATGGATAGTTTTGGGCAACATGAAATTTCCATTTTAAGTCAAAATAATAAAAACAGCAAAAAGAGAAACAGAAGATGGGGGCATGCGGGATGAAGAAATATGTCAATATTTTGTAAGCATCAGTGGTTTGTCTTTTTTCAATTAGAGCCAATAGATCTCTGGTTTTAACTGGCTGTAAGTAATGCAGTATTGGTACTAACCTTAAAAAAATATTTTTATAAAAACCTCGATCTTTTGATGTGATTTTGGTATATTATGTGAAAAACCAAAGAGCATATTAATGAAGAAAGAAAATGAGATGCTGATTTTTTGTACTTGTAATAATATTAGATAACAATCACTAAATAGAATTATTTCATCTATCCTTCATATCCTCACATGAAATCTCAATCTGATTGCCTGATGTCCATCTCTGGAATAGAAGAAAAGAGTCTATCGGAACATATAAAATGGTAAATGAGAAAGGAGGAGGAGGCAAACGATAAGAAGATGCAGGTTTTGATCGTTTGTTGCGATTTTGTCAGATTGTCAATGCCACTTTGCCTCTTGGGTGGACATCTTTTACATAGTCAAGAGCCATTGCAGCATCGTCTATTGAAAAGGTTCTGTCAACATGTACCTTTATGTGGTTCTGGTCCACCCATTGAGCCAGTTTGGTGAGCCTTTCTTTGTTTACCTGTGTAAACAACGATACCGATTTCGCGGAAAAGTGTTCCATAAGGTCTTTGTTTGGTTGCTCCAGCATGGACACAATTATCCCGCCTTCCTTTTTCAGCACCTCAAAAGACTTTGAGTAAGTTTCGCCGCCTACGGTATCAAATACCGCATCATAATCATCAATTAGATCTTCAAATGCCTGAATCTTGTAGTCTATGATTTTGTCTGCGCCCAATGTTGCAACAAACTGTTTGTCGTCTGAACTTACCGTTGTTGCAACATAGGCTCCCAGATTCTTTGCAAGTTGAATGGCGATTGATCCTATGCCACCTGCTCCCCCATGAATCAGAATTCTCTGACCTTTTGACAGGTTCATGCTCTCTACAAGTGCCTGCCATGCGCTAACACCAACAAGGGGCAATGCCGCTGCCTCAACGTGATTTAGGCTTTTGGGTTTGGGTGCAACACTATCTGCCTTTGTAACAGCCATTTCTGCAAATGATCCGGAGCCGCCACTTGGAACTGCAGCCTGGCCATACACCTCAGCACCTTGCTTTAGGTCTTCTCCCGCTGCTGCTGCTACCCCTCCTCCATCATCATCATCCCCGGTCTGTTTTATGACACCTGAAAAATCCATTCCCAAAGTTGATGGGAATTGAAGGTGTATCATTTGTTGCATATGGCCTACGCGAATCTTCCAATCCACTGGATTTACACCTGCTGCCTTTATGCCA
>JBNJLU010000195.1:0-4472 GCA_050591185.1 Candidatus Nitrosocosmicus sp. | reverse complement strand
ATAGGAATGACTTTGATTCCAGAATGTATTCTTGCACGAGAAAGTGAAATTTGTTATTTGTCTATTTCAACAATAACCGATTATGATGTTTGGGCAGAACAACCTGTATCCTCCAAAGATGTTGTTGAAATATTGCAAAAGAATGCGGACACTACCAGAACAATAATCTCTAATCTAATACCGTTAATCTCTAATGACAGAAATGATTGTTCCTGTGGTTCTGCATTGGATGAGGCACTACTATAGTTGGTAATGCCTATTCCATTGCTGTTCTTCTTTTCAAATCCTTTTCATCAAAGGTTATATCGCCTTCAATTATCTTTTTCTGGATTAAACTTAAGACTATTTCTGGATCCATGCCCATTTTTTTAATTTGATTGTATTTTGTTTCAGAAATTTTTATGTTGATATTCTGCCCTCCTATGCGTCCAAATGCCACTGCCTTAAAATTAACCGTATTATTGCCAATTGAAAAAAACCCTGATAGCCTACTTGCCACTGCGCCTTCTACAACGTTCTTTATATGTATTTTAAAATCAATCTTGTCATATTCTTTAGGAATATTGGATTTCATTTTTGTATTATTTCCTTTGATATTTCTACGCTTCTGTTGATGTTTTTGGAAACTAAAAAGCTCCACCAATCTGGATCTATTATTCTTAAGTTTTCTATTTTTACGGAAATCTTTGTCTCATCGTCGGTATCTACAAAATCCACTTTGCCGTTTTCTGGTATTTTTATTAGTTTCCATCTGTCTTTTCCTTTTCTGTGCTTGTTTACTGCTAATGCCCATGTTTCTTTGTCGCTTATCGTTGGCATTCCAATATCTTCAGATATATCTAGAATTCCTGGTCTTTTTTCTTCACATAAAATTTTTTTTGTAATTACACTTCTCCATACATCGATTGCACCTATGTTTTTACCATTTTCATTAATGTTTATTACACCAAAGTAAACAATTTTGTCTTGATTTTTATTGGAGGAATCTGAAGATTGCATAATAGGTAATGATTTGATGTTTTTCCCCTATTTAGCCCTTGCATCCACTGCTATTCTTTATCCTGATAATTTTCTAGCATTATTCCTATGTTGTCAATTTTGATATTTTTTTTGAATTGAATATTTTTCTCTGCGCATAACCTCCTATACCTGTTTACTATTGCAAATCTTGGATGAAGGGCCTGAAATTCATTCTCATTAATCTCTATTATCATTCCTTTTTGCTCAAGCTTTTTACAGTTTTCAATCATTTTTTCCGCATTCCAATCGAAATGTTTTTTAAAGTTTGCAGTTGATGTTTTCTCCTCTTTTATCAATGCTAAAAAAATTTCCGCCTCTTCTTCACATAATTCCAGATCATTGACAATATTTTTTTTAAGCTGATTGATTTGGTTCATATGTGTTTTTGGTTCTAAATCCTTTAGATAAATTTTTCACTACTTGGTATTTGTTATTTAAGATGATTTTTTACCCTCTTATGCGAATATTCAAATATCATCCTTTGTTAGTTATGTTATATGCCTATTAAAAATGGGTCTGAATATATAGAAAGTTTAAGAAATAGGAATTTACAAGTTTATCTTTTTGGGGAATTGGTGAAAGAGCCAGTTGATCATCCTGTGATTAGACCGTCAATTAATGCCCTTGCTGCTACTTATGATTTGGCAGTCGATGATCCGGATTTGGGTTCCACAACGTCCTCTTTGACGGGATTAAAAGTTAACCGATTTTTACACATTGTAGAAAGCGCTGAGGATTTGGTGAATCAAAATCGTATGCAAAGAAAATTGGGTCAAAAAACAGGCACCTGTTTCCAACGCTGTGTTGGGATGGATGCACTAAACGCTTTATATTCTACAACTTTTGATATGGATAAAAAACACAATGCAAGGTACCATGAGCGTTTAGTTGATTTTATTAAAAAGATACAATATGAAAATGTTGTTATAGGGGGAACGATGACCGATGTAAAAGGTGATCGTAGCCTATCTCCGTCCCAACAAGACGACCCGGATATGTTTGTGCATGTTGTAAAAAGAGATGATAAGGGGGTTTACATTAAAGGGGCAAAAGCACATCAAACAGGTTGCATAAACTCCCACTGGCTAATAGTGATGCCTACAATGCGTTTAAAACCCGAAGATAAAGACTATGCTATAGTAGGAGCAATTCCTGTTGATGCAAAAGGCATTACCTATATCTATGGACGACAATCCTGTGACACTAGGAGCATGGAACCAGGTGATCTTGATTCGGGTAATGCACAATTTGGAGGCCAAGAGGCATTAATTATTTTTGATAATGTCTTTATTCCAAACGAGTTAATTTTTATGGATGGTGAGGCGGAATTTGCGGCCACTTTAGTTGAGAGGTTTACCTGTTATCATAGACGAAGTTATGTATGTAAGACTGGGCTTGGAGATGTGATAATTGGCGCTGCGGCATCAGCTGCCGAGTACAATGGAATTACAAATGCTTCTCATATCAAAGATAAATTAATTGAGATGACTCATCTGAATGAAACTATTTTTGCAACTGGAATTGCCTCTTCACATCAGGCCTATAAAACTGCCTCTGGTAATTATATCAACGATGAGATGCTTTCAAATGTTTGTAAACACAATGTGACTCGTTTTCCATATGAGATTGGACGCCTTGCCCAAGATATAGCCGGGGCCTTAATGGTTACTATGCCATCAGAACAAGACTTTCGAAGCCCTGTGACCGGCCCTCTTTTAGAAAAATACCTGAAAGGTAAAAAGGGAGTCGCTACTGAAGATAAAGTTAGAATGATGAGGCTTATTGAAGACATGACTATGGGACGTAATGCTGTGGGTTACCTTACTGAGTCTATGCATGGTGCTGGATCACCACAAGCTCAGCGTATTCAAATTGCAAGGCAGATGCAATTGGAATACAAGAAAAAACTCGCGAGAAATTTGGCTAACATAAAAGAAGGCGAGAATACCTCTATGGGATTATCATCCGAACCATCTGATTATTTTGACCGTATATTTGGCATAAAAAATAATTAAAAACTATTTCAGACCCTTATTAATTTTTTTTTGTTTTGTTGATTAGCAATAGGTAAAGTATTATTGTAATATGCACCCATATCCAATTAACGTACATAATAAATGAGTTAAACTTGATTTTTCTCTATCGAAATTTCAGATCTTAATTTTCGGTATTGTATAGTTGTTGTTTTTAAATTGGATTTTGGTATGTCGTATATTGTTTGATATTAAATTATTTTAAATGCCTTGTTATGGAAACATTAAATTGTAAAAATGAAGATGATTTGTATAACTGATACAAGTATCTAAATTGAAGAATGTTTATTATTTGTTTAAAATAATCGCAATGATGTCTAAAATTCTTCTTCCAGTATTTTTCTTTTCTTTTTTATATTGAATATTTTTTCTGTTTGTTTTAGCGCTTCTGATTTTGATTTTTTTAAAACCATTGATTGTATGAGCATATAGTTCTCTGGTATCACCATCCCAGTTTGATCATCTGAATAGGATATCTTCACAATGTCATCTTGAATTTTTAAAATTTCTTTATGAATATGAATCATGCCTGTATCACCATGTTCAAATTTTAATTCAATGGCTTTATTTCGTATGTCTGCAGTGCCTTTTGCTTTGTCGATCACAGCCACTCCATATTCTTTGTCAAATATTTCTAGAATTTTGTCTTTGGAAGGTGGTTTATCTTTAAACCTTATTGCCATTTGATGTAGATGCATCATCCGGGAAGGAACTTTTAATGAATCAACATACAAATTTATAGATGGAATAAAGTCTTTGACATCATCCTGGTGATGAGGTTGCCTGTCCCACTCAATAGTGTCTTTGATTTCTTTTGCATCTTCCAAATCCGCCCATCTTCTAACCACATTAACATCATACCTTTTGATTGATTCGCCATAGTTTTCCAAAAGTGGCTGAATAATCCTGCCCATTCCAGTTACATTACAGCTTCCTTGAATTACATACTCTTTCTCATATGTTTCGTTATAATTTACTCGTGAATTGTGGATTATATCAGCTACAGAAAACCTTCCGTTTCTGTCTTCCCCACCTTGAAAGATAGCTTTTTTCTTTAATGGGGAGTAATATTTATTTTTGTTTTGAAAACCTTTGCCTTCTTTGGCAGCATCGATAATGATGTCTGCTTGATTAATTGCATCTTCAACTGTGCCGCTAATCTTAAAATTTTTGTTTTGGAAACCTTCTTTCATCTCACTGGGAACAAAAACATTATATCCTTTGTCTAAAGCGTTTTGAGTTTCTCCATCTGGTGAATATTTTGCGACACCAATTAATTCAATCGATTTATCTTTTGATATGGCAGTAGCTAAACGTCTTCCAATATTTCCATATCCATTAATGAAAATCCGAACCAATAATGAGATTTACTTTTTTACAATATTAATATATTCTTGTTTTCTGTTTTTTCCATTATGC
>JBNJLU010000194.1:0-4475 GCA_050591185.1 Candidatus Nitrosocosmicus sp. | reverse complement strand
TCTCTCCATTTACGTATTTTGAGTGTTTCGTACCTATTTTGATTTTTACAAAGATTTTTGCAAACTTTATTTTGATATGACATTGGATGAGATTTAGAATTGGCTAACATTATCAAATGTCAACTTTTGTTTGATAGTCCTTAAAGTACGTTATATTTCATTCATTACCTTGTTTCTTTTAGTTGAGTAATTCCTAATTTAGAATAATGCAGAAAAGCCGTTATTTGTGGTGAGCATAAATAAATATTATGTTTATTGACCTTAGAAAAAGTTGTATCCATTGATATTGTATATTTACTTTTTGATTATATTTATAGTAATATGTTTTTTTACCTGCATTAACAACAATGGTGGTGATTTAAATGCATAATTGTCATGAGATCCACAAGCAAAGGCTAGGTCTGGTATTTCTGTATTTTCGGTAATGGATTAAAACGTTAATTGAATACTTATTTGATGGCGTATGGCGTCTATATTACCTGACATCTGTTGCATGTTATTTGATGGCACAAATACCTGCCGTTATTTGGTGATGAAATGATTTAATCGCATTAATGTTTTTCTTATGGTTTTGTTGTTTTTTATTGTAATAATCCATATCACCTTGATTGAAATTACCTTTAAATGCCCTACTAAAATCGATTTAACATCCTTAGATGGGTAAATGCGGAGTTCTATCATTTTAACGTATAAAGTAATAATGCATTTTTAAACTACATACTCTCTATAAAATATTTAAAGTAAATTGTAATATTATTTTAAACGTGTCCTAAATATATTTTATAATTTTGATCATATATGCGTATAATATCATATGAGTGCCAGAAGTATATGGAGAGGAAGTATATCCTTTGGTTTGGTAAACATCCCTATTAAACTATATACAACGACGGATAAAAATAATGAGTTTTCTTTTAACCAGTTGGATAAGGAAGGACATAGGATTCAGTACAAAAAATGGTGTCCTATCGAAGAAAGGGAAATACCTTATTCGGAAATAAAGAAAGGCTATGAAGTATCAAAAGATAATTATGTTTTGGTTGAAAAAGAAGATTTGGATAAAATAAAGGCAATAACTACAAAAACAATAGATATAAAGGAATTTATAGATGAAAAGGAATTTGATCCCCTTTTGATTGAAAAGAGTTACTATGTCGCACCAGATGCTGGTAACGATAACCGTAGAAACAACGCAAGCAAAGGAAGAGCAAATAACTCTATTTCTAGCAAAGCGTATGTATTGTTTGTTAATACCATCAAGGAAACAAACAAAATTGCGATAGGCAAGGTGGTGCTAAAAGATAGGGAACATCTTGTAGCATTGAGATCCTATCAAAAAGGCTTGATAATGCATCAATTAATGTATCAAGAAGAAATAAAGCCTATCGATGAAATTGATGGAATGCCTGGATCTGAAACCTCTTCTAAACTGCCTCCTATAGATAAGAGGGAGATTGAACTAGGGAAAACTTTGGTTGACAATCTAACAAGCAAAGAATTCGATGTTAGCCAATATTCTGATGAATACACAAAACAATTAGAAGATCTGATATCCGCAAAGTCTCACGGAAAGGTGTACACCTCTGAGGAGAGGGTTGATGAGATTGGTGTGGGTGACAACCTCCTTGAAGCATTAAAGGCCAGTGTGCAGAAAAGCAAACCTGCCAATAGGTGATGTGATAACATACATTTTTGTATTGCCATAACAGATCTTGTTTACCTTTTTTTATTCGTTATGCTGATACTGTTAATATAGGGGCAGTTCTGATATGTTGCCAAGAATTTGCGCAAGATCTTGCTTATTGCTGAAAATGTCTTTCCACGGATCTTTTTCTGTTTCAAGTATTTCTAATGCATTGGTAATGGTATAATCGGTAGGAACGATATGTTCTAAATTTGCCCACCCTATTGGCATGGATATGGTAGCTAAATCTACGGGCCTAGGGGAGAATACGGAAGCTATTGTCCTTCCAAGAGCGTTTTGATTATAATCAAAGAATACTTTTCCCTTTCGGTTTTCGGTATTCCATTCTGTTGTAATTTTGTTTGGCAGCAGCTTGAATATCATCTTGCCTATGATTTGGGCAAAAGATCTTGTTTGACCATAGGTGTATGAATTAATTATTGGGACAAATATGTGGAGACCCGTCTTACCTGAGGTTTTTATGAATGATTTTATATTTATGCTATCAAAAATGCCTTTTAGCTGATAAGCTGTTTCTGCTGTCACGTTAAATGCTTTCAAGTTATATTCTGGTTCCTGGTATTTGCCTTCTTTACCTGAATATATGTAGGGATCCAAATCAAAGACTATGAAATCAGGATAGATTAGGCCGGATTTGTCTATCTCTGAATCGCCATTTAAATCGTGATTATTGACTCTACTGTACCACGGATGCATTTCAATACATCCAAGGTTTGCCAGCCACAGCAAAGTTTCCTTGTTGTTGCACAAAATGTAATTGACGTCTTCATTTCTGGATTTGGAATAAATTTTAATGGTTTGTACATAATCCGGTTTTTCATTTTGCCAGTTTTTGTGGTAAAATGATTTTCCATTAATCCCATCTGGGTATCTATTTAGTGATAGTGGCCTGTCTTTAAGATGTGGAAGGATAAAAGAGCTAATTTTGTCGTAATATTCAATTAAATCCCTTTTCGTGATTGGACCGCGAAATTTCGTTTTGCCCCAATATATTTTATCTAGATTTGAGAAAACGGTTTGATGCTGATTAGGAGATGATGGTTTTGGTGCCGTCCCATGAATTATATTGTCTTTGAAATTGTTGTTTTTGATTTCGTTTTTGATTTCGTTTCTAAAATTCAAAACATCGTTAAGCTCGCTCCCTTCCATGATGCAGTCTTGTGGATTCTTATCTTCTCTAAATCCTAAAAATATTGGTGCCCTCATGATTTTGTCCTCTGTCCAATCACTATACTTTATCTCAACCACAAGAACTGGCTTAACCCATGTTGTTTCCCTGTTTGTATATGGAACATAGTCTATAGGACATTTTTCTACCTTGATTTTTTTAAGGTTGTTGTAAATATGTGGAAGTTGCTCAAAATCAAAACCACTACCGCTATGCCCTACAAATTTTAATTTGTTCTCAATAGGTGATTTGTTGTTGTCAACAGCCGCCAAAAGAATGGACCCAAAGTATTTTTCTCTGTTGCCTTCTCCCCTTGTATAGCCTATCACCACACAGTCTTGTGTTTTTGTATTCTTTATCTTTAGCCATTCCTTTGATCTGGACCCGGTATGGTATTTGCCAAGTTTGTGTTTGGCAACCATTCCTTCAAGGTTCATTTTCTTGATGCCTTCAAAAATGTCATTGCCATCGCCTTCAATAAAATCCGATATTTTTATTCTTTTGTTACTCTTGTCTTTTTTTATTATGTCGCTTAGGATTTCCCTTCTTTCAGTGAGAGTAAGTGCTTTTAAATCAAAACCATCTAGATACAATATATCGAAAATGTAGTATGTGGCGGGAAACTGACTGGATAGCATTTCAATATCCTTTTTTAGGTTTATGTTCATCCTTTTTTGATGACTTTGAAAATCTGGAAAGCCGTTTTTATCCAAAACCACGATTTCTCCATCTAAAACAATGGATTCATTGCATTTTTGTTCGTCTATTGCTGATTTTAACGGTTCAATCAATTCCGGATACCTTTGAGTTATAGTGTTTCCATTTCTTGATTGAATTTTGAGTATTTTCCTTGGTTTGTGCATATATGATATAGATCTTACACCGTCCCATTTGATTTCAAAAACCCAATCTTGACTGTTAAATGGCTTATTGAATAAAGTCGCTAACATGGGCTTAGTTCCTTCTGGAAACTCTTGCCTATATGAAGTGGGAAATGATAATGAATGGGTGAATACACCAATATTTGGTGAGTCGCTGTTGGTGTTGTCAATATCATCATCAGATGGAGCATTGTTTTTAGGATGTTTTCTAACTTTATTGTCGTGTTTTGATTCTTTGACAAATTCGCCTGTATTTGCCTTTTTTATGTCATCGTTTGTTAATCCGCTTAAAACCGATTCGGGATTGCATTTGATCAAATCTGTATTTGCTTCCTCTTTTCCTTTGTCATGTGAGGATGCGAATGTGTCATTTACTTTAATTAAAAGCCACTGATTTTCCCTTGATGTTTTAATTATTGAGAACTTGCCTTTTAGTTTTTGTCCAAACAATGTAAAGTTGATTTTTCCACTATTGAATTGATCTGATACGTCCTCGTCTTTGTTTTCTGTTGCCTCTATGGAATATGTTCCAGTGTCCCATACTATTACGGAACCAGCACCGTAATTTCCTTTAGGGATATTGCCTTCAAAAAGCAAGTAGTCTACGGGGTGATCTTCTGTTAGTATCGCAAGTCTCTTTATCTTTGGATCGATAGACGGACCTTTGGGCACAGCCCAGGATATCAAAACATTGTTTTTTTTTTTTTGATTCTAACCTAAA
>JBNJLU010000193.1:0-4491 GCA_050591185.1 Candidatus Nitrosocosmicus sp. | reverse complement strand
CAAAGGTTAATTACATCCACGATACATACGAAAACTAAGCAGCATGGTGTAACCCATGTAGGTAATTAAAAGTGTAACCTATCTGTGCAAGTACAACACCTAGTCAACTAGCAAAAAAATAACTAGATTAAACTCTTTTTTTTGTATCTTATTTTGCCAGTTTCTCCAAACCTTTAAAAAACGTGAATCCTGCAAAAGTCATTCCAGCTAAGACCTGTGAAAAGAAATCGTTTTCGTATAGATTAACTGACATGTTTTTCCCTCCTGTTTTTAATGATTTCATATAAGTGTTTTTTGTAAACTCATCAATCATTTTCGCTAGATCTCCGCTTACTACGTAGTTGTTTAGTAAACCTACATATTCATTGTTCCCTACCGATAGAATCTGCGCCTTTATTTCATAATCAAATTTTTCCTTTGGTGTCATATCATTAGTATAGCGGTCGGAAATAAAGTCAGCTAAATACCGTGCCTGTCTAACCGCAATTTGTGCTAGTGGGGGATATAAAACCCCCTTTGAATTTTTCATTGCCGCTATATCTCCTATGGAATAGATGTTGTCGTATTGGTTGGTCCTGCAGAATTCATTGACTATTATTCTTCCATCGTTAGTTTTCTCAATTCCCGGTTCAATGTCTATATTAAATCCTTTAACCCCGGCTGTCCAAATTATTAATGATGAATTAATTTGTAAACCATCTTTGAGGAATAATGTCTTTTCATCTACTCGCTCTACTAATGAGTTGTGGAAAATTCTTATGCCTCTTTTCTTTAAGATATCTTCGATTTTGTTTTTAACTTTAATGTCCCATCCATAAAGTATCGTTGAAGTAGCTTCAATAATATTGACTTTGATGTTGTCTTTGTTTTTTGATAAATTTATCATTTCTGCTAAAGCGCTCCCAAGGCTTATTCCCGTAGCGCCCGCCCCTACAATTACGATGTTATGTTTTTTATCTTCTTTTATTATTTTTGAAATATGATCAAAGATAATTGAAGCATCATATATGGATCGAAGGGGTAAAGTGTATTTGTCTGCTCCTGGAATATTGAAATATTTGGTAGAAGACCCTAAACAAATTATTAATTCGTCATACTTTATTTCCTCGGATTCTAGCATCACTGTCCTTTTATCTGGAAATATTTTTTTTACATTTGACTGGATAAATTTTATTTTTTTCCCCTGGATTAGTGATGATATTGGTATTTTTAATTGGTCTTCTGTTCTAAAACCTGATGCAACCAAATGAATTTCTTGCATTAATTGATGATAGCTGTTTCTATCTATCAATATTATTTCGGCTAAATCCTTTAGTTTGGAAGAGAGATTTGTGCTAAGAAAGACTCCTGCATATCCTGCACCAATAATCACTATTTTATTACCCATTTAGTTACTTTTCCCCCAATTTTTTATCTCTATTGTCTGTTGCTATCTTTTTTTAATTTAACTTTTTTTATTGTGTATTCTATGGATAAAAATGATATTATTGCAATAGCCATGCTCGGTATTGTTGAGCCTAAATTTAAATTTTCAAGGTGGATTGGTGAAATTGGTGAAATAACAAAGTAGGTTAAGCTCCCTATAAAAAATGATGAAAAGGCAGAAATTCTAAACTTTACACATTTTTCATAAAATGCGTCTATCGATACCTTTCCTTTTTTTATTACATAGTAATCGATTAAGACTATGGCAAACAATGGTGCAAACAATGCGCCTATTAAAAGTAAAAACGATTCATATTGACTTATGGGAATTACATTTGAAAGTATACAGCTTAATACTGTAAATATTATTACAAGGTACTTGTAATTTATTTTATTGAAAATATTCTTAAATGACATTGCAGACGAAAAAATATTTGCAAAAACATTATCTATTTCGTCAACAATCAATATCAATAGAATAAATCCGTAAAAGAAGGTTTGTATGGCAAACAGTATTTCAAAAACATCGTTTATTCCTAATAATACTCCAATTACATAGAAAAGAGTATTAGTTATTGAAAACCCAATAAATGTACCTAAAAAGGCATTTTTACTTTTTTGAGCAAATCTGTTATAATCGGCCACTAGAGGTAACCATGATAATGGCATTGCAATGACCAAATCCAATGAGCCAAAAAAATCAAAGTTATTACTATTGGTGTTTGTTAGATTGGGATTATAATGCCCACTAAATAGTATTAAATTTATCAGCATTATTATTGCCGAACCGTAGACAATCCAAACAGCAAACTTGTTGAGCCATTGCTTTATAACTTTAAGGGGGCCTGCAACTCCAAAAATAATTATTATTATTCCAAAAATAATTGACCATATGTAAAAATCAATATTCATAAATCCTTGAGTAAAAGTGCTGGCTGCCCTTGATAGTATTGTTATCTCAAATGTGGACCATCCGATTAATTGTATTATGTTGAGAATGGTAAGCAAATATGATCCGTAAATTCCAAAGGAGGGCCTCATACTCACTACAGAGGGGACGGAATGATCGCTGCCAATTTTTCCTGCCAATCCTAATAGAATGGAGCCTACAATAGATCCTAGTATTATTACAAATAATGCATCCAGGATGTTTGAAGTATAGATGAAAGAGCCTGCTGATATTACTAATAATCCTACTCCTAAACTGGACCAAAGAACAAAAAAATCTTTTCCAGTTAGTATTTTATCTTTATCTTTTATAGGATTTATTCCTATATCTGAGTTGTGTTTTGGAAACTTCATAATGTTTCATCCCAAATTTACTTTTTATTTGAAGGTTATTCTTCCTTTTAAATCCAAAACATCATTTGTTCTATATTTCATATATGAATCCCATAAATTTAAATTTGTTTTTATCCACGCTTTTATATACCATGTCCTTTGGAGTAGATACACTTGGCCTCCTAATAGAGAAACTAAAACAACTAGTTACTGAAACTCAAGATCAATATGAGTCTTTTTTTGATAATACTCAATTGTTTAAACAAGGTAAAATGGATAACAAAGACTATTTTTCAAAGATGGGCGAATACCTTGTATCCGCATCCGCATTGAATTTTCTAGCTTGCCGCATTATCCTGGAGATAAAAACGGCTCTTGATAAAGGCACATCAAGAAAGAGTTCTATGGGTGATTCTAAATCCTCCATTCCCTCATCACCATCTGGTTTAGGTGGTAATAGTGGTGGTGGTTTTGGAATTGATAGTTTTGTTAGTTCCGGCGGTAATTCTGATTCATTAAATAAAGATTATGATTTGCCTACACCTCAAGTGACCCCTTCCTTTAAACCAGTTGATATTGTAATCCCAAAACAGAACTCGAACTCAAATACGGTTAAAGAACAAAAAAATTGTATTGTATGTGCTGCATCAATTCCAAAACATGCAAAATTTTGTAATAAATGTGGTAATTCCCAATAATTAATATACGCATTTTTATATTTTAGGCATATGAAGATCTTTAACGGGCGCTTGGCCACCGAAGACTATATGTCAAGTCATTCTCTAACTTTTTCTACACCTGAAATGACCCTGAAAAAATTTGCACTATGGCTAGGTGAGCAAGTAAACGATCCCAAGACAAATGTTTCTGTTCCTCGCCTGCTTTCATATTTGGAAGATAGGGCCGAACCTAACCAACAATCCCCACCTGGTTCTAATAAAAAGCTTGATTTTCTCCCCGATGTAGATGAGACTTTTAAACCTACGGGAGCAATATCTGGCCTATATGGGGGGGAAAATAGTGGCGATAAATCTTCTTTTACTTCAATATTGGAAAAAAGATACTGCATTAATTGTGGTGCCGCAATGAAACAATCATCTAAATTTTGTAATAAATGTGGCGTTATTCAAGAATAAGTTAAAATTTTAAAATAATTTTTATCTCTATACCTTTTGATTTTTTTCATTGATGTTTCTTGATTAACTAATTATTGGTTTGAATTGGATTATATTGTATAATGCCTTTAAGATCATAGATTTAAATAATGACTCGGGTTTTTTCCTTTTTATTTTTCTTTGTTTCGTTATGGATAGGCCTGTCTGCTGTCTTTTCCCATATGGTTTTCGTCTTTGATTTCGATTATTCATTTTATTTTATAGTTTGGATATCTACCTTTATTTTTTCATTATCCGTTTTTTTGAAACCTATTTTATCCACGCGAAAGTCACTACGAGAGCGATTTTCCAAAAGTGTTTCTTGGCCACATCTTGTTAAGTTTGTAAACGGTCTTACATGGGCATTACCATTTACTCTAATTCCTTTTTTTCAGAAAGATTATCCATTTTTATTGCTTGCTGGACTGTCTTCTGGCAACATATCTACCTTTATTTTCCTTCGGCGGTATTCCCAAATTCATAGCTTTGAGCAAATAATTACAGGTTCTGTTTTGCTGTCGTCTTTGTTATGTATTCTCGTTTTATATTATGGTTATTCAGTTGATTATGAATCAATCTTGCTTGCTTCTCGACTTCTTGTTTCTTTATCCTATGGTTTAGGTGGAATTGT
>JBNJLU010000192.1:0-4509 GCA_050591185.1 Candidatus Nitrosocosmicus sp. | reverse complement strand
AAACTATTCACAAGGTATGAAAAGAAGGCAGAGAACTACATTGGTTTGGTTCATTTATCATGCAGTATCATCATTTACAGAAAGATAATTTTGGGATAGGCTCATAGTTGATATGTTGACAAAATTGAAGAATAATCCGATTTAAAAATTTTGAGGACTATGATAGAAGTCAACCATGGAGTAATGGTTTTAACCTTTTGATAAGCATACCATCTTTATGCACATAAGATTGGATTATTTCCTTCTTAATATTGCACATGTATGCTTTTTATTTAAAATTTCATTATTATGTATAATTAAAAGATGATTATTATACATATTTCATTTAATCTTTATTTATTTTTTCCCCGAATGATCTTGTTGTAAACATATGCAGCATTATTTGCTTTATTGCGTTGTGGTGTATTAGAAATTGAGTTTTCAGTATCGTTGTTTGTCTTTGACATATCTATTTGTTAGTAAACATATTATATAAGCATTGGAAATACTTGGAATTTAAATCCTTTAGACCATGTTGATAAAGTGATTTTTTTGGATATATGCAGATACATTTCACTTTTTATCCACAAGTCATTAAAATCTGTTAATACTTTGTTTATTCTTCACGTCATTCTTTTTCGAGATTTGTTGTATGAGTCTAGGGAAATCTGGTTCGACTCAGTGTTATACAGTTTGCATTATAATTCTAATAATAATGTTTGCATAATATGCGACCTGATTACCATAGCCGGCATTCCAATCTAATAATATCGTATTTACAAGTGCTTGTCATGCGCTAACATCTACACAATCGATACTATACATTATGAATGAATTTTTATAGTAAAAAGATTTTTAATATATAAGGTGGCTCCAGATATAGTATCTATAGTATTACAGGATTTATTTTATTTTTAAATATCTTTGGGAATGATATTTTAAGGTCCACCATAGCTCTTTTTGTCGTAATTAACCCAATTGGTACTATCCCTTTATTTGCGAGCATTACTCAAAAAATGCAAAAAAAAGAACGTAATGCCGTATCAAAAACTACTGTTATTACTGCTGGTGCATTATTAATGATCTTTGCAGTAGCAGGGAATCAGATTCTGTCAATCTTTGGAATCACTATTTCTATCTTTATGATTGCAGGTGGAATATTGCTTTTCATTGTCTCAATAGAATTGTTGACTCATGGTGGTTGGAGATTCGGTGGAACTGTTTCTGATGAATCAGGGGTAGTTCCATTAGCATTTCATTTACTAGCAGGCCCAGGCGCTATTACTTCCGTCATACTGTCTTTTCAGACTGCAGGGTTAGCTGTAACAATGCTATCAATTGCAATTGTGATAGGAATTACATATGTTATATTTTATTTAACGGTCCCTATCTACAGAATACTTGGCAGACGTGGATCATTAATTATTACTAGAGTTTTTGCAGTTCTAGTTGCAGCAATTGCAGTTCAATATGTAGTAGATGGTTTGAAGACAATCTAATCTAAATAATTACTTGTTGTTATTAAGGGATTATGATGATGAATCTGGAAAATAGATTGATATTTAACTCATAATTCATAATACATTTTCATCCATATTCAGAATAACATTTTCCCCAATTTCATATAGATTTAATTATGTACATGCGATTACGCAAGTTTAATTAGAAAATTCGCAATTTGATGGCATCTGTGGCACATCATCGCCAATGTTTTATCCCATTGATGAAGAGTAAGGAATGCACGGTGGATAAGTAATTAGAAAAGGTCATTGGCCAGAGCCTCAAAGTGCTGTATTGTTAGTGAGGACAGAGCCTGGGGTGATAAGACTCATTAATTTTCCGTAAATTTCTTGGCATTCCTTGTCGTTTGATATTTTTGCCACAAGCTCATCCCGTTGTTGACGGCCCTTATATGATACCATGTTTATTCATATTTCCTCATCGTCATGGTTTGTTGACATGGTTTTGGTTATGTTGGTAAATCCTGGACGGTCTTCAGAGCCTGTCAGCCCAAAGCAATCGAACCGCACAACCTCTTTCGCAAGTATGTCTATAATAATTCTCCTAATGGTTTGCAGCATTGGTTCCTGGTTCTTTTTTGGAACCCTATACAGAACAAATTCCACATAGTTTCCCTTGTCTCTTCTGTTGTTTTCTGCTGTAGCCATGATTACTATTATAATCCATCATCAAATCCCTCATAAATTTAACCAATGACAAACAGCCAAATATTATGCTGATCTTTTCAAACCCATGTGAAATTCCTCCCGGTTTCCACCGAACCCGCTACCCATATTAGTAACGAGTTTATCTATAATAATGTTTTAGAATTAAAAATCAAAGGTTTTCTTAATACTCTGATTAGTAATAAATTCTTATGATTATTGAACATGACAAAGAGTTTATCAATAATATCGATATAGAATTGGAGAAATGAAAACATGTGAAATTTGTGGCGGTACAGTATCATCTGGAACTACTAACACTATATGTTCGTCTTGTACTGGTATTAGAGAATCTACAACGGCTTCAAAAGGCTCTCTTGCACATCATATATGTGGTTGTATTAATACCGATAGAAGGAATTGCCCATGGTGCAAGAAACCATGTCATCACGATACGTCCTTAAACCCTAAGATATTAATTTCACCAATGTAATATGTAGCCCACAACTACTTCAGTCCTAGTAAAAAATGGTGTTGTACCAGAAGATGTCTGTATAATTTATTTAATGATTGGATTTGAGGTGTATGAGGTATGGTCATAATTTAAAAACATCCACCTTTATTCTAATATAATATCAACAAATTCCAATTATGTACTTTACCTATTTATCCTTAACAGTTGAAATAAAAACAAATTTGCAGTTGTTTCCACCGAACCAGCTACTAGTTTTAGTAACGATGTTCTTCTCTCAGCAAATTCATTGCATAGATAAACGCTGTAATCACTGATTTGGGTTATGTTTGTAATGCCCCAATCAAACCACCATTTCATTCTTGTCGCAAAATGGTAAATTTCTTAAAGTCTCTGACTGGATCTGAAAGCCAGCCAAAAAGATCTTCTAGAACCTTTGGTTCCATTGGTCCACCAGCAACAGTAATCCATTGAGATGAAGGGTAAAACAAATGTCCCAGGTCCTTCTGTTTGGACATTATTGGGCATTGGCATAGCAGAAGTTGCAATATCCACTACAACTGGCAGTCTCACACTGTATGCAGACGGCCTTGACTCCATGGCTGACGCATTGATTTCATTTATTGTCTGGTTTGGGATATCCCTGATACAAAAACCAAAGACAAAACTCTCATTATGGATATGGAAAGATTGAAACCTTTGCGGCCTTTATTGCAGCAACAGTTGTTGTGGTTCTTGGTATCTATATTGCCTACCATGCATATGAGCGGATTATTCGCCCTGTTGAAACCATAAACCCCGAAATCACAATGGTCACTTTGCTTGCTGCCGGTGCAATCTCATTGCATAGGGCATTTAGGGTAAGAAGCATTGCAAAGAAATACAACTTGATATCTTTGAACTTGGATGCCAAAAATTCCATAAAGGACGGGTCAGCGTCCTTTGTTGGTTTTGGTAGTGTGCTTGCTGGATATTTTGGGATCCCATATATGGACTCTATTGGGGGTTTGATTATTGCAGGATATATTTTCTTTATGGCCTATGTGGCACTAAAGGAATCCACCCTGGTTTTGCTCGATGCCGTAAACAATCCAAATCTCCGTGAGCAAATAGCAGAGCACATCCAAAAGAACTTTCAATTGACCGCAGGAGATATACTCATAAGGCCACTAGGTCATGCTATTGAGGCACATATTAGCATCATGCTTGAGCCTGATATGACATTAAAGGATATTCTAAAGGTAACAGACGACATCAAGAAGTCCACAACAAATGAGTTTAAGATAAATCAAGTAGTGGTAATTCCAGTATCAAAGCGTTAACTTCAAAGATGATATGTCCGATAGTTTTTGTGTATGGTTGCGAGTATATTATCTATATCTGACCCCGGTAATTGTCGCAATAACTGCAAGATCAGTCCATGATACTTTTTTTAAATTCTGACATTGTGTCAACGTAAATTGTCAAGATAGATCATTTAGAGCATGATTTGTTATATGTCCAAAACATGTAATTGTTATTGAAATCCATATATAGCTCAAAAACAGGTTCATAATAATGACCAAAAACGACACTGAAAATGCAATATTTGTGTTTATCGTTATGATTATTTTGCTGCCTTTTGCGTATTTTCCAATTTCTTTTGCTCCAGTTTATGCTCAAACTGAATCGGGTTCTGCTGGTTCTGGTTCTCCCTGTATTGCTTATGATGCAGAAGAGAGACTAATAACAATAAGTTGCAAGTCTTCAAGTATTTCGGATGTTTACAGCAGCCTTAAGGACAATAGTGTATTGAGTAAGGAAAATGTCACCACAGGCAATAAAAACCAATGGCTACTAAATGCGGGTATTGTAGTTTCTCAAGGCTCAACACTGTACATTAACTCTACGGAC
>JBNJLU010000191.1:0-4532 GCA_050591185.1 Candidatus Nitrosocosmicus sp. | reverse complement strand
GGCGACAGAGTCAAGGAGTTGGCAAAGATAAGAGACGAGGAAGGATACATAGCGGAATCAAAGAAAAACAATAGCAAAGGAGACAGCGGACATGTGCTTTTGGAATACAACTGCCCCATAATACACATAGCTGAAAAGCATTGGGAAGCCTGTTCTGCTGAAACGGAATTATTCGAAAAGCTGCTTTATGCAGATGTCGAAACAACCCATAGGGCCGCCAAAGGCGACTTGGTTTGCAAATTTGCAATTAAAGAAAAAAAAGACGGGCATCTCTGAGATTGTCATGGCAACAAAAAAACAATTTTTTGCTCCCAAATCCAAATCAAATTTTATGTGATGTATTTATATAATTTGTAAACTGGTATGTTTATAAATTGCAAAATTAAAAATCACTTATGAAACTGATTATAAAGTCTTTTTGGCACAATGGAGGTTATGAGCAATATTGAGGTTAAAAGTTTTAGGAGTGGGTTCCAGTATGAACAAGGAATCCTTCAGTACAGAAACACTAAAAATCGTTTTAGAAAGGGTAAATCAAAATGACGCTGATACAAAATTACTGAATTTAAACAACACACCATTACCAATATACAATCACAAGGATAGCCCAGAGACGATTCATGTCAATCATGCGGTAGATATGGTAAACTGGGCTGATGCGATTATTCTTGCAACTCCGGACTACCATGGATCAATGTCAGGATCCTTGAAAAACTTCCTTGACTATTTTTGGTCTGAATTTGCTGGAAAGACTTTTGGGTATATTTGTGCGTCACATGAAAAAGGTTTGACTGTAATGGATCAAATGAGGACCGTAATTCGTCAATGTTATGGTTGGAGTTTACCATATGGAATATCTATTAACTCGGGTCAAGATTTTAATGAAAAACGGGAAATAATTAACGAAAGTCTAGTGGTAAGATTAGGGTATTTTGCCCGAGATTTGGTAGTTTACGGAGGATTGATACGCGAACAATTTAAAAAGGATTTGAAATCCACCATAAATAATTCATATGCTGTGCATTATAGAGAATAAATGCCTAAGCATGGTAAATAGGAAAAAACAAACAGTAAACAGAGTATCACAAAATTTACCAAAACAGCATAACAGTATTTTTGGGCACACAGTAATTCACGTCCATCTTTTTAATGCCTGAGATCATAATTTTTTGAAACAATTGAAATGCATATATCCATACTTTAATGAAAGTTCAATACAAGTATGTCAATATTACCATTCAAAAACAAAATTCCAAAGATAAATCCCGATTGCTTTATAGCGCACAACTCCACCGTCATTGGTGATGTAGAGATATGTTCTGAATCATCCATCTGGTTTGGAACTGTCGTTAGAGGAGATGTGTTTAATATACGAATCGGATGTAAAACCAACATACAGGATAATAGTGTTATTCACGTTACTACCGATAAATATCCAACGCTTATTGGTAATCAGGTGACCGTTGGTCATTCAGCTATACTTCATGGATGTACGGTTAATGACAATGTTTTAGTCGGTATTGGATCAATCATAATGGATAAAACTGAAATTGGAGAATGGTCAATAATAGCAGCAGGCTCTGTGGTGAAACCAGGGACTAAAATCCCCTCGGGAAAGCTTTGGGGCGGATTGCCCGCAAAAGAAATACGAGACATAGATGAAAAGGAAATAGAATGGATTAAAGAATTATCTGGCAATTACATCAGACTATCAAAAGAATATTCATCATCCAATAACAATCATTAGTTTGGGTATACTACTACAAAAATAAAACTCTAAAAAATAAAATAAGGATAAAATAGCCAAAAGATTTAATTTTTTGCCATCTCTTCTGCCCATAATAACACCGCTATTGATGCTGATGCTGATGCTGCTATCCCGCCCTCTTGATTATATGATATCCAAACTCCGTCTTGACTGGCTCAGAAGTTACCTCTCCTTTGTTGAGTTTGAAGGCGGCTTCTTCAAACGGTTTTACCATCATACCCCGGCCAAACAAACCCAGATCTCCACCCTTTTTTGCACTGCCTTTATCAATGGATAGTTCTTTTGCAAGATTTGTAAAACTTTCACCTTTCTTTATCCGCTCCAATACTGAAATAGCTTCACTTTGTTTTTTGACAAGTATATGGGAACATTTTATTTTGTCAGCCACCTTTTGATCACTAACGATTATTATTACATAATGAAAGTTATAAATAATATTGTATGTGCCCATGGAACCATACTCTGGAGCTGTATCCAATAAAAGCAGTTTTGAACCAAATTCATCCTACCAACCGATGCCATTCTCCATTAAAAATGATGCTCATGGTTAATTTGCATTCAGACATAGATATCATAATTAAGGGACATTTTGGCATTGTTTAAAAACCAGATATTCCAAAACTTTTGTGTTTTCTTTTGTTATGACACCATTTCTCGATGTCTTTTAGTAGGTGTTGGTTTTTCCAAACCAGCATCAAGTTGGTAAAACTTGACAGTCTGGGGTTTTTTCTCCAACATTATTGACATCAATATAAAGATATTATTTAGGAATTTTGGTTCATTAAGTGAAATGCACAACTTTTGAATAGGCTTTTTATGGAAACAGGTTTTTATTATGGGTTTATATTATAACATATACATTTAGATATATTTTTTTTCTATGGCCGGAAATACAAAGATGAAACGATTGTAAAAGACAGTCAAATAACATGATTTCATACCCAGGCCAACTGCTTTGTTTAAATGAAAGGCAAAAGAAGAAAAAATATTTCTTGTTGTGTTTGATAAGATTATTATATTATATGGATCATCCATCCAATGATAAAATACAGAAAAGGCTCTATAATGGCCTTGTTGGTTTGCAACTAAAAGACGGTAAGATTGTAAAAGATTTTCAGTTTCCTTCTTTCATGGTTGCCAGTAGGTTTGTGAACAAAGTTGCAGAGATATCAGAGTCTCACAATCACCACCCCATAATAGAGATAAACTGGAAAACAGACAAAATCTCATCAAAATCATTTGATACAAACTCAATTTCTGAGCGCGACTTTAGACTTGCCGATGCAATAGAAAATAATTATAAAACAAAGGGGGAACATTAAACCAGGCATTCATAATCAAATAAGATTATTTTTGATGTACTCTTTTTTATTTTGCAATTTGATGCTATATTTCATTTATAACTAAAAGTAATCTAATACTCTAATATGGCCAACCCTATTGATTATGTCAATTACCCTTTACTGAATTGACTCTATCCTCTAATGTTTCTGTTTTGTCAAGTCTTTCATCTATTCGAATTGTTGAAATTATTCGTTTGACCCCAATGTCCTTCATGGCCTTGTGTGCTATTTCGACTGACTTTAATACATCCTGAAGATTGTTAGCCTCTATTTCCGTTCCCATTGCAGTCAAAACTACTTTGACTTCTTTGAGCTTTTTAATGGAATTAAAAGCTAATGATATCTCTTTACTCAAACTTGTTTGCAATGCATCATCCTCATCTGAATGGATTTTTCCTATTGGAATAATACTAATCTCTGCAACCACTTTATGATCCTCCGTTGTCATATTCACCAATACGACAGATGGATATGTAAATTTTGACTGTTTTCATATCATATATTTTATTATGCTATATTTTATCCATCCATATTGTATCTATCCATATTGTTTTGTTAAATTACATAAACGCATATGGAAACTATAGATTCAAAAGATGACTATTTATTTCTCAAGTCAAGGTCAGGGCAAGGATGCACATGTGCACGAAAATTAAATAAATTTTATATGTTATGTGTCCAACTTTAAAGGCCAGATTAAACATAAATTGATGAAATTTATCTCGATCATATACTACAATTCATTTCACATCATTGTCTAGATCCATTTGAATATACAACACGCATTGAATCGCTACAATAATCAATTGCTCAATGTCATTGTTCCCGTCCATTAATAAAGGGATATGTAGATTCTTTTGAGTTGGGCTAAAGTCACACCCCGTGAAAATCAAATCAAGGCAATGCATCACACATATAAAATTTAAAATGTAAGATATCGGTTTTTTCCCTCGATTTTGCTATTGACATACCAAATACCCCTTAAAACTATAAAATGGCGAACCATCTGCTGAATTAAAATATAAAACGTTTTTTCAATTTTTCATAAAACAGTAACCCAAGCACAGTGGATCCATCTTTTAAGCATTTATATTTTTTTGTCATTCATTAACCAAAGTAATGATTATAAGATTAGAGCAATCATTTATTGAAACAGTATCGCAATTAAACTCAAATTTTTCAGAAGGTGAAAAGCAAAAATTGGCCACAAGCATCGAATCAAAATACGACGATATACTATCAATTATCAAAGATCAAGAAGGCAAAAATGCCAACCTGGAGCCAAAAATAATCGAACTGGGAAGCATTGGCTCAAGGTTATTTAGCCTTAGTCTGTATTACAATGGGGATTCAGAGAATGATGACAAACCCTTGTCGATAACACAGTTATTACCCACCATTTCGCCTGTTCGCATAGACAT
>JBNJLU010000190.1:0-4552 GCA_050591185.1 Candidatus Nitrosocosmicus sp. | reverse complement strand
ACGAGTTGTACCTATATTTCAACAACGTCAAGGCTGATTGCATACGAGTTGACGCCGACGAAGTCACATACAATCTCCATATAGCAATACGATATGAGGTAGAGAAAAAAATATTTGGAGACGAGCTCAGCGTCAATGAGATTCCTGAATTCTGGAACGATAGAATGGAGCAACTGCTTGGAGTGAGACCAACAAAGGATTCACAGGGAGTGCTTCAAGATACCCATTGGAGCAGTGGACTCTTTGGCTATTTCCCAACTTACACTTTGGGAAACTTGGTTTCAGCGATCATTGCTTCAAAGATGCGCAAAGACCTAGATGATTACGAGGAAGACATCAAGGGTGGCAATTTCGAGCCTATCAGAGAATGGTTAAGACTAAAAATACATCGGCATGGATCTATCTATGCTCCCAAAACGCTTCTTAATAATACCTTCAATGAAGACTATAATCCGGATTACTTTGTGACATACATAGAGAATAAATACCTTGGGTTATGAACCCTAGACTGTTTGATCAAAGATATATTCTAATTCTTTTATACCATTTTTTTATTTTCTTTTGTTAGAAGTGGAGCACTTCTCAGGTAACCTTAAAGATTAGTCAATATAACCCCGATTACAAGCAGATATCCAATCCACGGATATATCCAAAATTTATTGCCTATAGATAGTAGTTATTCTGATTAACCCATGGAGCGTCAATCGGAGAGGTTGACAAGGGTGGCAAAAATGACTAAAATTTGTTTCACATATTCTTGATTAGAATCAAATTTGTAGTTGTTTCTACCGAATGAGATCTGCTGGTTTTGCATGATTCCATTACAACCAACCTGACATTCTATCCCCGGATCCATTAAGTTGGATTCCTGATGAATGCGTGCTCCTCTGTGATTCTGCTGTCATCCCAGCGTACAATAGTGACCATTGAGGCATTTTCAGACTAGATTCCAGTCACAACTGTCCAGTCTCCTGCTGCAATCTTGATTGGATGGTCCACTATCTTATTCTCGGATTTGGCTGCTTCCAATGCCCATTGGACGTGTGGCTCGATGCCTTTTGTTGTATTATCGCCAAAGCCCACCGCCAAAACATCGGGGGCATGTACCTCTCTATAGAGCGTCCAATTTTTGTTGTTCCATCCATCAAAGTTACCTCTATCAAACCGTTCAAGGTTGGCCCTTTCTTGAGGAGTTTTTGCCACGACAATTTCGGTGTTGTTAGATGGTGATTGCTGATGTTCCAATGCTGCTGCCAAAGTAGGCTGAATTGGTGTCTGAAAGGGAATGTAACCAACCGTTAATGCTGCAATGAATGTCATTGCAATCCTAAATAATTGTTTATTTGTCATCTTTTTCATTGAATTATAAAAGATATATAACAACCAGAGTTTACAAATGTAAAAGATAGGGCCAACAAAAGATGGAATTGTAGGAGAGATGGCGGTTGTGGCCAGGGTTTGCATTAGCAACATCTAGCAAACAGGTACCATACACTGTGCGTCCATTCATCAAGCAATGGTGTTTAAAGCAGTATAGCGGTTGAGGGATATAGGTTTGGATTGGGACCCGCATTTTGTCGGTCAGGAAATAACGTAAGCAACAACATCCATAGTCCAATGCCAGGACACGTTAGCGGCGCTTGAGCGCCGCTGAATCAGAAGTCGAAACTGTTTATTCCACGGATGCTCACAACACTACTTCAACGTCAACAGCAACAATATGATAGGTCATTAAATAAAGGAGGTGACATCAAAGGCTGGTAGGGACCCCCCCATTAAGGCCACAAGTCTTGGCCTTTTAACTGCTACCAAAAGATTGACAAAAACCTTATCTATGCATGATATGATTTGGTATATGCATAATACGGATTTGCAGTCACAAAAATACTTATTCATAGCATCTGTTTCGGTTGATATTATTTTTGTGTTGTTATTGATATTAACCTCCTATTCGCCTTTTCATGAAGCTTTTGCTGCATCGCCTGCGTTTGATCAAGATTTAATTCCTGATAAAAATACCAGCAATCCAAAAAATGACTGGGTTCAAACCTATGGTAATGACAGTACTAACTTAAAGGTCTGACCATGCAGACCTACTGGCGGTAGATTATCTTAGTGATGGAAAAACCCTGGAATCCACATTTTGGATAGCATCAAATTCGGAAAATGCTTCCGTATATAGTCAACCTCTCAAAAAGATCAGGTATGGCATGCTTATTGCCATTGTTTCCTTGCCTCAAAATTCAGGATATAACGGAGCCAATTACAACTATTATGTTGAAGCAGTTAATGGAAAATGGAGTGAATATCTTTACCAACTATCATCAACAGGTACTTCTGCGCTTATATGCTCCAAGATAAACTATACTGAACCTTTTGGTGGTCCCACCATAGGGCCAGGATATGTCAAACTGCGATTAGACTTGGATTCCATAAATTCTCCTGGCAATTACGGATTATCATTTTATACAGCAGAATCCTTCAAATCAGGTGAAGTTAGGGATTTCACAAACTGGGTTGCTGTTCCTACACCTGTCATAGACATATTAACACATCCTGAGAATATAGTCATAAGACAAGGAGAAAAGAAAATAATTCCGACTGAAATAGAGACTGCCCTTTCTAATAATGTTACTAATATAAATTTCGAATATGGCACTAGTTTCAGTTCTAACGGCTTAAGTGTATCTGCCCAAAGATTTCAGCCTCTATTATTTGAGGTAGATGTTTCCCCACAATCACCAGTAGGTGTGTATACCGTGCCGTTTGATGCTTATATGTTAATACAAACAACATCATTGACATCGCCTATGTTTAATGGCACAATAACTGGAATTGTGGACCCGGAGTTTCAAATGTCCAAAAAATATCCAACAATTGGCGAGATAAAGGGTAAAGGTAATTTAACAATAGAAGTAATACCGCCACTAACTGTTAATGAGGAATTTATGGCCTTTTGGAATACATACGGGACCCCAATAGTGATTCTCGGCAGTGGGGCAGCGGGAGTCTTTGCGACATTTTTTATTGATTATATGAAAAGTCTGAAAAGCAGAAGGAGACACAAAAATAGATAGAAATCCATCTCCAGTGTTTTTCGGCATGCTCAAATAACTAGGGAATCAGTGTTCTTATCTCCTGTTTTATGCTGTTCTATCTCCGACTGTTAAAGTTAGGTCCGCAATGTAGGACTATGTTGCCAGATTATAATCTAAGAATAAAGAATACAATAAAAATACAACAAATATCAATCAAGCCGGCGCCGCTTTAGGCGGCGCCAAAACTCCCAAAACCAAAAAAAGGGCTCTCCTCAGGGTCCTCAGAATGTGAAATATGTCTTTTCCCCAGATGGGACCATGATGATATACGTAAAGTGCAGAGAAAATCCGTTTCGTATCCATGAGGAAGAGGACATTCAAACTCTAAACTTGTCGATACCGGGAAAGGCGCTAACGTCGTTGATTTGAAATATCTCCACCTTTGGCTCGGGTATTTTGTTGTTTAGCATATACGGCATTAGTCTGCTGCCCACAAAACTGTTCAGGTCCTCCTCTGACTCCCACACATTGGCCACATGAACCGTATTGCCCGTATCGTCAAATGCTGCTGCATGAAAAATTGCTCCCGCAGGCTGATTGTGCTCCCAGTCTAACTCCTTTCTTAAACTCTCATACATCTGTTTTGTTATGTTGTTTCCAGTAAAAATAACCAATATTGGCAATACAGTTTTATCATTCCTTAAATATTTAAGATTTAAAAATCGGCTATTTTTATGCAGGGCCCTATGGATGCCGACAGGATTATTGAATCTACATCCATCACCATCTTAAAGCCTGTTGAGAGGTGGAAGACGCAGAGGAGACGCGGTGTTGTTTTGCGAAGGCACTTTGGAGCACCATTAGGACTATTTTCATTGCAACCAGCACTAATAGTGCCTTTACTGTAGTCGTCAACAGCACACCACAATAATCGCGACAACCAAAATCCAATGTAATGGCAACAGGTTAGCGGCGCTCCATCGCCGCTACATCAATAATTTGAGAATTTAGACATCAATGTTGTTTTACAATGATGGGTTGCAAAGTTTCACATGGGGATTTATAAAAAAACGTTAATCATGGACTACAATTATGTTGATAAGCATATTTTGTAAAATACAATTTAAAAAAAAATTAAAGGAGTAAATTTGTAAATGCCAATACCATCTTTTGGTAGTTTACTCCTTTAGTACAGTATGGTACAAGATCCAGTTTACAAATGTGTCCAGTGTATGACACGCAAAGGATTTGGTGTGCAGTGCTTTTGGGTGCGCTTGCTTTATTCATTTGGTCTATGACGCAGATTCACAGACTTAATTAGGTTGGCCTAACAAAAATATAAACCTGTTTCTGATTCTCTGCCGATATAATATATAGAAATATTGTAACTTATATCCACATCTGTGAATGCATACAATAAATCTCTTGCGTAATTAGCATAAACAGCTTTATTTCCGTCTGTGTAGTATAAAGATGTCTTTCCCTTTTGCTATCTTATGAGAGGTTATCCAAGA
>JBNJLU010000189.1:0-4557 GCA_050591185.1 Candidatus Nitrosocosmicus sp. | reverse complement strand
GCCTTTCTTATTTTCATTCATTCTTGCTAACTCTGAATCCCAAGTATCAAGAAAATCGTATGAAAAAAGTATCTCACCACGTCGAACTAATGAGCGGTTGTAAGAAGGCCAGTCTATCACGAATAAGTAATTTGTTCAATCCCAGCTAAATATGTTGAGTTATGCGACAAAGCATAAAATATGAATAATAATCATTAGAATTACCAATTCCTCACCAAAAGGTGTTACAATGATGATTTCTTTGCCCGTGGTGATATTCAGTTTCTATAGCACAAGATTTTAACGGTTAAGTTGATTTTATAGACGTAAACTACGTTATATGGAAAAAATAAAAGAATTACGGTCGATTTATTCGACTGTCGAACTTTTTTGAAAACGTAATTTACTTACCAATATTTATTAATTGTTCATCATTAAATTCTATTGATAGTATAATGGGAATGGAATTTTATGGTGATTCTTATAAAGGAAATGATGAACCAATATTTGTCGGCATACCCACATTTTTAAAACTACCTATGGTAAAAAAATACGATGAACTAAAGAAAATTAATCCTGATATTGCGATCGTAGGAGAGCCGTTTGATTTTGGAACTACCATAAGACCCGGGTCCCGTTATGGTCCAAGGGCAATTAGGGCAGCTTCTACTGTTCCATCTCCACCGTATGAGCATTTTAATATAGAAACAGGGGTTGATCCTTTCGGAGTTTTTAAAGCAGTAGATTATGGTGATGTTAATATTTCTCCAGGAGATGTTATCGAATCCCATAGGCGAATGACAAATAAAATAAAAGAGGTTTTGGATATTGATGCCATACCAATTATTTTGGGTGGTGATCACTCTGTAACTTTTGCTAATGTTCGTGCGCTTTCAAAAAAATATAAAAATATTGGAATGATACATATAGATTGCCATGCAGATTGTGCGCCTCAAGGACTCTGTGGATTCAAGTATGATCACGGAGCTCATATTCGAAGGATAATGGAATTAGGTTGCCTTAAAGGTAAAAATTATACGTTAATAGGTCCAAGAGGGTATTGGCCTGGCCCGGATTTGTATAAATGGATGGCAGACCAAGATTTCCAATGGTTTACTATGCTTGATGTGGAAGAATTAGGAATCGATCAAATTGCTAAAGAAGCCGCAGATAGAGCGAATGATAATGTAGATGCAGTTTATGTAAGCTGGGATATCGATACATTTGATCCGGCATATGCGCCTGGTACGGGTGAGCCTGAACCAAACGGTTTAACTTCAAGGGAAGGTATGCGTCTAATGAGATTGCTATCAACATCGTTTGATCCTGATCGATTTGCATTTGATCTTGTAGAGGTATCCCCAACATACGATGTGAGTGATGTTAATTCCTATAACGGCGGTATTACTTCCGGTTTGGCTAATAGATTGATAGTTGAACTAATGGCCGGACTATCGTTAACAAAGCGAGGAGAAACGGAAGGGAAACCTGTTAGACCAAAGTTTTATCGGGGTAAAGGACATACTTATGATTTTGGAAATGGCCCTAAAGCCAAAATTCCAAAGAGGGACAAATAATTTTATTTTATTTTTTTTGTAAATTTGATATGGTTATTGATGCGTAATAGTTTAATATACATTTTAATATCATAAACGACAATAATTTTTTTAATTCACTTACTTTAAAACAGTATGATTCGTTATGATTGTATTAACTAAATAAAAAAAATGATATTATAGAAATAAAGTATGTGCAAATTGTCGTTAAAAAAAATAATGTCCATAGCGTAAAACCGTGTATACTCTTATTTTCAGTTGTCTTTAATTAGATATGTGATACTAATAAGTAACAAAATAAAATAAATATGATTGTTACTAAACTTAATTTACCTAATAATAGTGATGACTTGGCCGTTGTTGTTTACCTAGTTTGTCAAAATAGTGATCGTGTTTTTTTTCTCCACCCTCATGAGCATGTTCAGTTCCATCTTCATGGGTATGTGTATTCATTAATGGCTTTTTAATTAAAACATCGTCTATATTGATCAAAAGACTACTTACTTCCACAGCTGTGTTTAGTACTTGTTCTTTTAGTATTGAAGGCTCAATAATTTCAGAACTTAACTCCTCGATATTCTTATTGAGAATGTTTATTCCAACCCACTTTACGTTTTCATCAATAGTGCTGTTTGATAATTTAGTTTTAAGCTGGTTGAGTGAATCAATTACATTCATGCCGGAATTTTTTGCAATTGTCAAGGGAATTTCCTCAATCGCCTCGGAAAATTTCAATAATACTATTTGTTCTCTTCCACTAAACTCCAAAGCTTTTTTCCTTAGATATTGGGCAATTAATGCCTCACAAGCTCCACCTCCTATTACAATAGAGGGCTTGGAAATGAAGCTTTTTACGAGTTTTATAGCACTCAATACAGCACGGTGGTATTCATCAAGTATCATTTTCGAATTAGCCCGTAATAATATGGTCACTGATTTTGGAGATTTACAACCTTCAACAAATACCATTTTATCGTCTCCTACCATTTTCTCGTAAACTTTGCCCGCATATCCTAAATTCTCTTTTAGCTCATAACTGCTTAATTCTTTGGTTATCTTTCCCCCCGTAGCTTTTTCTAACCAGTGCAAATCATTCTCTTTCACTCTTTTAATTGACATTATTCCAGATTTAGACAAATAGTCCTGTGCTCTTGAATCAATACCTTTACGGGAAATCACTACATTTGCGCCACAGTTAATTATGTTTTGAATTTTAGATTTTGTCATCTCATTTACTTTATTGATAAATAACTGCATTTGATTAGGGCTGTTAACAGATATTTCTGCGTCTGCTCTAGTTCTTTTTAACCCAAGCTCCTCATCGAGTAAAAGAATATTTGCATTTTCAATAAATTTGGGCATAGCACCATTATCTATTGTTTTATCTATTAAAATTCCATCTATGAGTTGACTATCCGACGTGTTTCCTATTTTTTCTTCAATTTTGATATCGTCTATTTCCAATATATTGTTGTTATTATTGTAAATTGCTTTAATTGCATTAACTGTTATTTCTACGACTTTACTTGTTTCATGGGGATTATAAGACGAAATAATCTTTGTTCCCAAACATAACTTTGCAATTTTTTCCATAATTTTGATGTCTTTGCTACTCTCTTTTATCGAAACACTATGCAACAATTCTAAAGATAATCTTAAACCAATGTCATACCCATTGATAATTGTCGTTGGAGCGAATTTCATTTTTAATAGATCTTCAGCTTTTTCTAAAAGCGATCCCGCAATAATGACAACTGATGTTGTCCCGTCCCCAACCTCGTTATCAACCGTATTGGACGCATCTATCAATACCTTTGCTGCTGGATGACCCACATCGATTTTACGTAGAAATGTTACACCATCTTTTGTTAAGGTGGACTCACCAATTATGTCTATATAGATTTTTTCTTTTCCTAGAGGGCCAAAAAAGTTTTGCACAAGATCCTTTATCATTTTAGCAGCTAACAAATTGTAATGCCTGACTTGACCTCCTGCAGTCCGCTCAGTATCTTTATCTAATACTTCTTGGTGTGACACAATATTTTATTATTTTCGATGGTTATATATGATAATACAAAAAATGTATATTACTAAAAAATTTTAAACTATGCTAAAAATGCAAAAGTAGTTTACGTATTATAAAATAAGTTAAAATGCGTAATATCAATTTTTTTTCAATACTTTTTTATAGTTATCAATTATTAATTCTTGTATGACGGCTGTAACAACAGATGTTGAAATTGAAGATGCATCGAGAAAAGCAATACAGGCTTTATTTGGCCCAAACATCCAAAACTTCAAAGTGCGTGAAGTATTTCCATTCTCCTCCGAACAGATTGTTGCTCATAGTGATGTACACACTCCTCAATCAAGGGATGGTTGGGATGTCCAAGTTACTTTCCTACTCGATAACCTGCAATACACAGTAGATCTTTTGATTCAGGAAAAAGACGGACAAGTAAATTATGTAAGGCTTATTGACAAGATGACTCCATTATAATTTTTTTAGAATGCTTTTTAGTAATATTTTACTGGCTTTTGATAACTCTAATGCTTCTAAAAACGCAGCCGAATATGCCATAAACTTGGCCACTTTAGAAAATTCCACTCTCACTTTTATTCATGTTATTGACGATATCAAACAAGGGGGAGCAATAGGTCTTAGAGCCCGTTATGGGGATGTAGATTTGGTAAATGGGTTTAAAAAAGCACGACGTCAACATGCAGAGGAATGGGTAAAACCTTTGCAGAAAAAGGCAACTGATAAGGGCATTAAAACTTTTGTTGCAATATTGGAAGAGGAAGGTGGCTCAAAGTTAGAGATAATTACACAATATATAAACGAGAAGAATATCGATCTTGTTGTTATGGGTTCCAGGGGTCTCTCAAGGTTTAAGCAATTGATATTGGGAAGCATTGCTTTTGGATTGATTAGTTACTCTAAGTGCCCTGTTTTGGTAATTAGATGACTTTTCAAAATTATAATTACTAACTGTTTTTTACATAATTTGTGAGTATTTCC
>JBNJLU010000188.1:520-4569 GCA_050591185.1 Candidatus Nitrosocosmicus sp. | reverse complement strand
TCAAAGCGGTTCATCCTCTGGAGATGACTCTGTCTCCGAGTCTGGTGCCGATTCTATCGCCCCTCAAAGCGGTTCATCCTCTGGAGATGACTCTGTCTCTACATCCGAGACAAATATTATGGCTCCACAAATCAACTCCACCTCTGCATCTCCACAAATCAACTCCACCTCTGCATCTCCACAAATCAACTCCACCTCTGCATCTCCACAAATCAACTCCACCTCTGCATCTCCACAAATCAACTCCACCTCTGCATCTAATGCAGATATTATTACTCCTCAAAGCGCTTTAACCTCTGCATCTAATGCAGCCTCTGCATCTCCACAGATTAAATCATCTTAGAAAGAAAACAATTTTCTCAAACTGCAATTAAAATGTCGGGGCACCGGAATTATTGGATCACAACTTTACGAAATTATTTATTACATACCTATTTTGGATTTATCCAATTAAGTCTACTTGGATAGAATTTTGAACATAATATAATATAGATTTTAGCGAACATCTTTTAATTTGGGTTTACCTTTGAGAATACTTTAAAAATGAAAAATCTGAAGTCCATGCAACAATGAGCCTCTTTTATCTTTAACTAATTTTAAACCTGTTTTTTACTACATGTTTATCCTATTACCTAGATGCACAAAATGGATGGGTTTGAACTGTATGTGAAAATACGTGGTTGATAAAAACGCAAAGGTGTTATCTTTAACAACAAGTTGAGTGGGATATCATATTTGAAAAAAAGGGAATTCGCTTCTGTAAATGATGAATCTTTCATCCATGGGCCAGTTGAAAATGATGAATTCGTAAAAATAAGCAAAGTTATGGGCCAACAAAATCCATTATCCATTGTTATTGAAAATGTACAAGACCACAAGCCGGTCACTGTTTCCATGAAAATGGTGCTTTGCTTTGGATCGAATGAAAACACATGAGCCCTTCTTTATCCGATGGCTCTTGTCCTGAATCTGAATATACCCTTCCCCTTCTATAACAAAATATATCTCGTCTGTCGAATGAGGTCCTTGTGTGTCTCTTTCCCCCGGGTTTAGCCTAAGCAGCCCTGCATCAAAGCTATTGGTGTGCAAAAAGTCTAAAAAATATGTATTCTCACCTGTTTTGTCTAGTTTTGACAGTATCGAATCTGTGTCAATAATGCTTTCCATATTGGTTATGATGCGGTTTCTGGATTAGTGTATTGTTATAAATCATCGGAGCAGCAGCTGATTGTTGAAAATATGTTGGATATGGTCAATACCGCTACTTTTAGGTTGCCCATACCCTAATACGTCAAAATCCCTATTTAAGTATCCTATGAAACCTGTTTGTCTTGGTGTTATTGTTTCACCTGACCAATTTATGCATACAATATTGGCGGATACTAAAAAAAATGTGTTATTTGATGCACCATAGAATGGAAGATTGACCCGATCTTCCAGTATGTTATGACTAATGTCTCTTTTCACGGTTCAATCCACAGACGAAGGATTGAGAATCGGTACTGATAAGATAAAATGCCCTGGATACAATATGTCATGCTGTAATAATGAACCTAAACCATTGGTGTGAATTAGATGAGCTTATCTATGTTTCACAAACAGACGAGGAGCACAAGCAATATTCAGGCCTCAAGTACAGTGAAAAATTGATAGAACAGCTTGCACAAATGAAAATAAGAAACTCCGCTATATTTGTCGATTTTTTTCCTCATCCACGGCCTCTTTTTCTTGGTGCTGTGGAAGACATTGCTTACTCTAAAACAAAGAGCCTTGAGCTGGAATTGCACAATGCAAGAAACACAAAGATTGCTTCCTCAAGGCACATGTTCAAGGATTTTCCGGTAAACTGGAGCACATGGAGACAATTCAATAGTCTTGAAAAAGTGCCCAAAAACCGAAAAGAGGTATTTGATGAGTTTATTGAAAAAACCAAACACATAGCACCAATTATAGAAAACAGGTTTTCAACAATAAAGCAAGTCTACCAAGAAAATGCAATTGGCAACAGAGAAGGTGGAAAAGAACATCATGATGGACTAGACCCAGTTTCTGCTTACCTGGAAAACGAAAACATATCATACGAAAAACTGGTAGAATTTGTCAAATCTATGGGCCAGCGGGCAAAGAAACCATTCAAAGATGCATTATCTGATATTGGCAAGGAAATTCTTGGTAAAGAGCCAGAATATTATGACGACTTTTATTATTTTAGAAACAGGGCCTATTCGGACATAGATAGCAATTTCCTAAAAACAGAACCACTTGACGAAGTAAAGAGGATATTGACAAATATGGAATTTGACCTGTCTAGGATCTGTTTTGATACCGAGGATAGAAAAGACAAATATCCCTCACCAATATGCTTCTTTGTAAAAATACCTGATGACATAAGGGTGCTATATAAGAAAGAGAGTCCTTATTTTGATCTTCAGGCATGTTTCCATGAAACCGGACATGCCATGCATGCAAGTTCCATAGATGCAACAAGTGAGTATTGGGATAAATACAGGATTCCAATGGGTATGGCAGAAACCTTTTCTATCTTTTTGGAAAGGTTGACAAAAAACACCGGATACTTATCATCATCATTATCCAATTCGATAAGAGACCCGAACAACCTCGACAAACTAACATCAAGAAACCGTTTTATGGAATTGTTTTTTGTTACGTTTTACGCGGCAAATTCATTGATGAAGCTGGAATACTGGAAAGAAAACCTGTCGATAGAAAAGGCATCTGAACTCTATGCACGGCTAATAAAGGAATACACTGGATTTGAGATACCGGGGGAATATTGACTGTTGCACCATATCTTGCCTGAATCCATAATGTATGTTCCAAGCTATCTGCTTGCCGCAGTGAGGGCAGCAGAACTTGATATATATATTGGAAACAAGCATGGCGACAAATGGTGGACAGAAAAAGACGCAGGGAAAGACCTTAGGGAAATAATGAAACCAGGAGCAAAAATGGATTTATCTATATTCTCAAAACTAAATAGCGACATATTTTTACACGAGATAACAACATAGCAGCAGAAACAGCAGTAAGCATATCCACAACAACCCATATTTCTCTACGGAGTTATTTCACAATAGCATCTGTACGATTGTTGCAAATCTAGTTTTTCAACTATGGCAGATCATTGAATTAGGAGTGGTGCGACTACCAATAAGGGTACAAAACGTTTCTTTGGGGCGAAACTAACTCATAAAAACGATGTGGGGGATTTAAAAAAACAAAGAAAAATGCCACTTGATACGGATCAAATGCTATGTCAGTATGGTAAGATATGGTAAAAGATCAGAATTTAAAGCCGATAAAGGGGGTGTCATATTCTGGTCTGATTATGTTTTAATACGATTTGATGATATTTGCTTTAGTAATGCTAAATTGTCGGCACTAGATTTTGCCAAGATAACTTCAAAGAATGGTGTAGATTTGAGTCAAAGGGGATACAGAATTGCAATGGCATTCGGAGTCCTTTTTCTAATGAAAAAATTGTTTTGACATGATAAGTATTACCATTGTGATGAACCGCTATTACTTCCATATTTTTCATAATGGACTAGTGCATCGAGATTGATTCTTTCAAACTTTCCAGGTTTTTCTGCAGGATAACCTATGCAAATAATCCCTATTGGTTTGACATCTTTTGGTAATTCAAGTATCTCTGATACTTTGTTATCTTCAAACGCCCCGACAAAGCAAGCACCAACTCCCTCATTTACCACAGTAAGCAAAATGAGCATTGATGCAAAAGCCCCGTCTGTTATGCTATAGAATTCCTTTCCGCGATTGCCATACCGTCCCACGGAGCGAGACATTGGAACACACCACAATCAGCACAGGGGCTTTTTCTACATATTCTTGATTTACAGCTGCTTTTCTTAATTTCTTTTTTGTTGCATTATCCTTGACTATTATAAATTCCTGAACCTGGGTGTGACCTGCACTGGGTGCTGTATGGGCATTTTTAATTAGCCTTGAAACTATTTCATTTGGAATTTGCCTGCCTAAATCGTACTCTCTTATCATCTTTCTCTTTC
>JBNJLU010000188.1:0-510 GCA_050591185.1 Candidatus Nitrosocosmicus sp. | reverse complement strand
CCTCATCAAAATCCATATTTGCAGTTAACCTTGTGGTTAGAGCTCCTTATGTTTCTCACTGATATTTGACTGGTTAGGCATTTTATGAAGATATGAACGGAAACAGACACAGAGAAACATGAAGCAAAAATGGGACATCAATACGTTCATCTAATATCTGATATCAATACCACAACATGGGATTGAAAAGGAAAAGACGAGTCGACCAAGGCTTTTTTTAACAACGCAAAGGAATACCCCGTAAATGGGAAGTTGCTTTGGGTATTGGATTCTCCTCGATAAATAAAGCATTGATTAATAGGAATCGGATTCTATGCCGTATGGTTGGCTACCTTAGTTTGTTTTGATCTTGTTATTCATTATTCAAGTAACTATGTCTTTCAGCTAGACCTGATTTTTAATTTGTGCTATTAAACTGCTTTGTTGCCTAATTCATTATCCTAACGCAACATCTTATTCTGTTGATCTATATTCTTCTAAACAGGTTATACAATGATACCTTTATCATCA
>JBNJLU010000187.1:0-4590 GCA_050591185.1 Candidatus Nitrosocosmicus sp. | reverse complement strand
TAAAATAATTGCAATTCCCACTTGTGGAATATCATACCCGATTTCTAATGTGTGGACTGATAACAGTGGGAAAAAATCTTTACCCCATTTTTCTAAAATTGCTTTTCTGTCCTTGATCTTTATTTTCGAATGAATGATTTCCGAAGGGATGCTTTTTTTCTCAAGGATAATCTTTAATTTGCTTATGGAGTCAATTGTTTCGCTAAAAATCATTGATTTCTCATTGTGGTGTTTCTTTATTATCTGGACTGCTTTCTCTAACTTATTTTGTGAAGAATTTAGCAAATCTTTTCTAATTCTAACCTGGGAAAACCATTCTTTGGCGTATTTTGACCTTATTCCACCTTGATAAAGAATTTTGGTGATTATGCTAGGTTCGTATGCATTTAGCTTGTAGGATATATTCCTAATCAATTCACTTGTTTTGTCATAGGTGTCTTTTTCCGCATATGTAAGGCTGACTTCAATTGAGATTATTTCGGGTTTTGCTAGTCTCCCATCATCTACTGCTTCCTTAATTAGATACCTTCTTACAGGGGGAATAGTTTTTATTATCTCTTGGTATTTGGGGTCAAGCTCATTGATTGTTGCCGTCAGACCTAAAATCATTTTTTTGGGATCTTCTTTTATTATTTTGAAGAGATTGGTGTATGAGAATGCTGTGTTGCTAATAAAATGAACTTCGTCAAGAATAACCATGTCTGAGTTCTTTATTAGAATATGATTGTTGATAACGCTTTGATAGGTGGATATGGTTATTTCCCTTTCATTCTTTTTTTCTCCAAAAAACGAACCAATTGACTCTTTGTCAATATTGTACCTGACCAGTCTTTCTATATTCTGTTCGATTAAAATAATTCTGGGAACCAAAAACAATATTTTAAAACCATTGAGTTTCATGTTGTTGTCTTTATTGAAAAAAAGACTTTTGTTGATTGCAGCTCTCCTCGCACACTCAAATGCTATTTCTGTTTTTCCGGTTCCGGTAGAGTATATGATTGATCCCTTATACCTATTTTTTATCCAAGCAGTAATTGCATTTTCTTGATCATTTGTCAAACTAAATGGAAATTTCAGGTTTAGGATTGCCGGGGACATCAAAAATCAAACAGTGTTTTTAATAATCTTTTTTATAAAAACTGTTCCCTGTTGATTTGATTTAGATAAAAGAAATTTTAGAGGATTCGCTATTTATCATATCCATGGATATGCTATATGATTGGCATTGAGAGTTATAATGCAAAACTATTTTTAAAAAGGGGGATAAATATAGCCATCTTGGTTGGTGAAATGGGGAAGGCTTAATAATAGGATTTAGAATAATAAGGTAAATATAGATGGCTGTAATATGCAAAAAATGTGGCCTTCCAGATGATTTGTGTGCCTGTGGGGAATTAGATAAAGAAGATACCCGTATTGTCGTTAGGTTGGAAACACGTCGATTTTCTAAGACTTCCACTATGATTGAAGGTTTGGATCCTAAAATCAATGACATTCACACAATAGTAAAAGAGTTAAAAAGCCGTTTAGCATGCGGTGGAACAGCTAAAGATGGGTTCATTTTACTGCAAGGAGATCATCGAGAACACGTTAAAAATTATTTGGTTGTCAAAGGGTTTAATTCATCTTCTATTGAAGTAATGTAAGAAATTTATTTGTTTAAGCAATTTGATTTTAAAGATTATATCGATAGCCTAAACAAGGCTATTACATTTTATTTATTTCTCTTTATAACCGCTTCATTTTTCTTTGGCCTTTATTTGGTGTTCTTTACCGATATCGGGAAAGATATTGGCTGGCATGATAACGTTCCCTTGAATTTTTTGTTGCTCAGCGTTTTTAATGTATCCAATATTTATTCAAACCTTGGAGTATCTTTTCTTTTCTTTTGGTTTTTTTACGCAATATTGTATTTATTTGTCGTCTTTAAACCCGTATTCTTGTTAAGAGGCTTTGGGCGCAAAAAATTCTTTAACCGTGATTTGAAAATCTTTGGGGTATCCATTTCCAATTACCTTTATATTGCAATACAGTGGTTCTCTGCGTATTTTGTTTTGTCTATCATTGTTGATTGGGTTCAGCAGTTGTTTGAGGTATCTATCGGGGATCCCTTATTGGATAACCCTCTACTGTCTTTTTTTTACATAACTGCTGCACCTTTAAACGAGGAGATACTATTTAGAATCATTTTCCTTGGGGTGCCTTTATCATTGGTACTTGTCAGATATAAAAACTCGTTTATATCGACATTAGTTCACCCTGGCAAGAATGTTTCTGTTGATTCTAATGGTGTCAAAACTCTTATTTTTTTGATAATATTTCTTAATTCGGCTTTTTTTGGCTTGTCTCATGTTGTTTTTGGTGGAGATTACGGAATTGGTAAAATAACCCAGGCCACTATGGGTGGATTATTTTTGGGGTGGCTTTATTACAAATATGGCATTGTAACCTCAATTATATTTCATTGGATTTCTAATTATGTGCTTTTTTCGTATGGTTTGGTTGGTTTCTATTTTTTTAACACATCATTGTCGGATGAAACAAGTAACTATTTTCTAATGATACTATCTGTTGCTTTTATTATTGTGGGCATAATTTCTATGTATAGGGGTGCTGAAAAAACCTTTAGGTTTGCTAAAAAATGATAAGGATTGTTTAAATAAATTATAGTTTTAGGTGTGTCTTGAGACCTTTGTATCTGTTTCTTATCGTTACCTCTGTTACACCTGCTGCTTCAGCAACATCCTTTTGTGTTTTGTTTTCCCCATTCATTACGCATGCAACATATAATGCAGCTGCAGCAAGTCCCATGGGATCTTTTCCAGCCGATATTTTTCCTTCTTCAGCTTTTTTTAGTATATCAAGTGCTTTTCTTTTAGTTTTCTCTGTTAGCCCTGCTTTACTTGCAATCCTCGCAACACATTTCACAGGATCAACCACTGGCATCTTCAAATCAAGCTCCCTTATTAGAAGTCTGTAACATCTCGCAACGTCTTTTTTCTTTATGTTACTAGCATTTGCCACATCCTTTAGAGTCCTTGGGGTCTCTGTATCCCTGCATGCGGCATAGAGAGCTGCAGCAACCAGTGCGGATATTGACCTTCCCCTTACCAGCCCTTTTTCTAAAGCCTTTCTGTAGACGTAGGCTGCTTTCTCTATTACTGCGTCACCCACTGCTAGCTTGTCTTTTAGTCTGTCTAGCTCACTGAAGGCCTGCCTAAAATTCCTGTCCACTGGTTCATGGACCTGACTTCTACTATCCCATGTTCTTAACCTCTCGATTGTGCTTTTCATGGATGCTGAAAGCGGTTTCCCTGAAGCGTCTTTGTCTACAGGGCCTATAATTGTAGCCAATCCCATATCATGCATAGCCAATGATGTAGGAACTCCAGCTCTGCTTCTGTCTTCGTGTTCTTCTTTTGAAAATGCTCTCCACTCAGGACCTGTTTCTTCTATTCTTTCTGTTACAACAAAACCGCAGTTACCACAAAACATCTCTCCTGTGGAGTTGTCTGTAACCATTGGTCCTTTGCCACACCTGGGACACTTGTCCCCGAACATAGAAATATCTTTTACCAATTTAAATCACCAAAAAGCTTATAAAGCATTCTCACAAGTATATTAATCTTTTCTTATTAATAAATATATCGTTTTGTGGTTATGTTCGATTAAGGGACATGGATTAAAAGGTTATGATGTGGTAATTGAAAGAGGTTAAATATAACTATTTCTTAAGAGACGGACATGACTTTAGGTGACGTAGAGACTGGCTTCAACCTATTGGAGAAAATAAAGGGTTTTTTATTAAACCTCGTTTAAACATCGGTCAATTACATTATTATAAAGAAACTTTATCATTTACCTCACCCAATGACACCCATACCGAAAGTTTTCACATAGATATATGGACACTAAAATTGGAAAACAAAAAATTGAATGTTAATTCCTATCTCCATGAAATAAAACGAAATAAGCATATACCTATAATAGTGAAATTCCCGCTTACTAGGGATGCCTATAATTGCGAGGTTTTTGCGAAAATTATAGAAGGAAAAACGTTAAGATATAATCACGAGATATCTTTATAGTGGAAGCAATTCCAATTATTGCGAGCGTAAAATACTATCCAGAACAAGCGTATTCTAGGGAAGAATTTTTGAGAGTTATACCTTTGTATATTGTAGGTAAAAGTACAGATTTTCCATTAGAAACAGAAAATGAGATTTTATTGTTCGTAACACTCAAAGATTTGGATTCCTTTTACTTTATTTCTAACCTGAATAGAGGTATTAACACAATTTGACATGCCACAATTATCCCTTAGACTTGATAATCAATACGTTCTTTCTATCAGAATCCGAAGCGACGGTAATGAGTTGGTTAATACAACATTCACATTAAATGCAAAAAAGTGGAATGAAATAGAGTTATTACCCAAATAATATTATAGGTCTTTTTCCCCCTTGTCGAAATAAGAACCTAAACCTGAGATGTGGGGGACAATGTGGCTGCAACATTGGGGAATTGCCTATGATGATCGACCCTCCCTTCCCAGAGTGTCACACGCAGTACTTTCACATATTCGCGCAG
>JBNJLU010000186.1:0-4615 GCA_050591185.1 Candidatus Nitrosocosmicus sp. | reverse complement strand
ATGGACGCTACGTAAAGCATTCAAAAATAACAAGGCGCAAATCTGGAAAGCCTTAGAAAAAGAATTCTCAAAATCCCGATCAAATAGAAGACGGGTTAACATTCAAAAACTAAATAAAGTTACAAATAATGGAGACATAGTAATTGTACCAGGCAAAATTTTAGGGAATGGAACTTTGGGGCACAAATTAACAGTCTACGCATATTCATTCTCAGAAACGGCATTAAATAAATTAAATTCATCAGGTAATGAAGTGATCTCATTACAATCACTAATAAGTAAATATCCAGACGGTAAAGGTGTGAAAATAATTGGGTAATAAAGAACAAGAGCAGCAACAGCAGACAAATCCTCAGCAAAATAAACTCATAGTGGTTGATGGCACAAATTGCGTCTCTGGAAGACTATGTTCCAAAGTTTCAAAGTTATTGCTCCAGGGAAACAGGGTTTCAGTAGTCAATTCAGAAAAGGTTATGGTATCAGGTAACAAATACGAAGTTATTGAAAGCTACAAAGACAAATTGGAGGTGTCATCAGTAACCAATCCCATTCACGGGCCATTTCATCCTAGGAGGCCAGATACAATAATAACAAAGATGGTCAGGGGAATGGTTCCCAAGAGAAAACCTAGCGGTATGCAAGCCTTTAAAAGGTTAAGAGTTTACATAGGAGTCCCTGATGAACTGAAAAATTCAACGATGCAGACATTTGATGATGCAAAAATCACCAAACAACAATCATTTTATATATCAATGGGTGATGTAGCAAAACAGATAGGTTGGAAAGGAGTGGTATAATAACATGAACAGTAGTGCGAACAAAATTGATCTTTACCCGGGACAAAGGAAAACATGTAGGGCCGTAGCTACAATAGTTAAAGGCAATGGCAAAATAAGAGTAAACAACATACCAGCAGAGGTAATTGAGCCTGAAATTGCAAAAGAGTTGATTTTAACTCCTGCACATTTGATCGGCGATTTAAGAGACAGAGTGGACGTTAGTGTGCGTGTAAATGGAGGAGGATTCATGGGCCAAGCATTTGCTAGCGCAGTAGCTATATCTCGTGCGTTTACAGGAGAAACAAAGGGGTCCAAAGAACCAAAAGAACACCCATTTACGAAAAGTGTAAGAGAAGAAATAAAAAGTAAAATTATAGAATTCGACAGGCATTTGTTAGCAGGAGATCCAAGGCAAACTGAATCAAAGAAATTCGGCGGTCCAGGTGCAAGAAGAAGAAAACAGAAATCGTATCGTTAACTTTTTATTTTATAGTTATTTGAAATTCAAATGTCGCATAATGGCATAGATATAGATCAATACATACTGTTGATTCTCTATCCAAGTATTGCATTTTTTATAATAGGGTTTATTACAAAAAAAAAGAATATTAAAAAATCAATAACATATATTATACAATCCACAATATGCTTCGTCTTTTCCAGTACGTATTACATTTTTGTACCGCATGGAGGAGCACAAGGACTTTCGTTGATACTAGGATTATTCGGAATTTTACTTTTAATACTGGCCAGAAAAGAAAAAATTAAACCAGCAGAAGAAGAAGAAGAAAAAGAAAAAGATGAAAACAAACAGAGGAATAGCAGTAGCAGTAATAGTGGATGAAATGAAATTTAGTTTCTTAAACTAATGTTTTTCGCCAAAATCAAGGAAATAAAAAACATAATTAAATATTTTAATGATAACAATGTAGGAAGAATATCCACAATAGACAGGGATGGATTCCCACAAGTAATCCCGATGAATTTTGTTTTCGCAAATAATTTTACAAATAATAATGATAAAACTTTAGACTTTCAAAAAGGTAAAAATAAAGAAACTAGGGAAAAAGATATTAAAATTTTCAATAGCAGCTTTCGCCATGTGATTTACATGCATTCTCATAGTAGAGGTGAAAAAATAGACAATCTAAAAAGAAATCCAAAGGTGGGTTTTGAGGTCGACAAAGAAATTTGTTTTTTACCATCGTATTACTTTCATCCAACTGATGCATCATTTGCAGATACACTATACATTAGCATAGTAGTGAAGGGAAAAGCGTCTATTGTAACAGACAACAATGAAAAAGCGTTTGCAATGAACTCGATGATGAACAAATATCAAATGGAAGGAAAATACACGCCACTAACCAAAGACATGAGATCCATACAATACCTTACTGTGCTGAGAATAGATCCAGAAAGCATAAATGGAAAGTACAAAATCGGACAACAATGGTCAACCAAGTATAGAGCAGATATTGCCAAAAAAATTATTGAAAGGGAAGGAATAGCAAGATCTAAAGAAATTCTCGAATATATGAAAATAAAGACACTGTCAAATGGGGAGATAGATATAACAACAGGCCCAATAACAATGTGACAACATAACAAAAAACCTGGAAAAGAAAAAACCTCAATCTAATACAAATAACAACAACGATAGAAAAAAGGGTTAGAGGATTATAGATAAATCATTATATTGTTGGTTAAGTGGGAGATGGGTATTTTTTTCCGCATATTTCAAATGCAAATGCAATAAATCCTACAATTGCACCGTCTCTTCTTAACGGGTAAAAGTTGTTGGTTTCTTTGGGCAATAGTTCTTGTTTTATAGACAAAATATCTTTTGTTGACAGGTCCAATCTTGACATCTCATTTCCTAAAAGAGCATTCCCCCACAACGAAGAATCATCAAAATCTTTTTTTATTGCAACAAAAGAAATTATCCTATCGGTATCTGATTTATCAACTATAATAAAATAGCTAAGGTCTTCTTTTATTGGAAAAGGATCAGGAACAGTAAAAGGATCTATTTTAAAATACACAGCCAATCGATCCTTTAACTCAAAAGAGATAAGAGACATTAGGGAAAGTTCTGGAATCGACAAATCCTTGATTTTTGATATCATGCTTTCTGTGTTTATCGCTAGCACATTGTAATTACGATTCCAAGATATTAATTTTTTTTGTTAAAGTCAAAATACCACGTATATAACAAACACAGAGAGATTATGCATTACCATTCAATTAATACAGATAGAAAAGAAGATAATTAAAAGGCCACAAAGATCATCAAAACTCTATATGTATAAAAAAATATTGGACATTATTTCCCAGTTGGGTAATTTTGTAATACCATCTTTATCCCATAAAACTAAAATATTGACGACATGGCAATTTTATCAACATTATCAATTTACAATGCCATTTTATCAGAATTTCATGCATGCAATCATTGGACAATAATAGCATAAGTTTAAAAATATATTATAGGGAATCAAGAAATGAATCAAAAAGGCCGGGGTACCCAAGCTAGGTAAGCTATCAAGCCCTAAAAGGGGTCAGCCTCGAGATCATACGAAAAAAATAAGATAGCTGATGTCTTCCAAGACTCGTGGGTTCGAGTCCCACTCCCGGCGCCTCAAACGGGTATTCTTCCAATATTGTCAAATAATTAAAAAGTGACAACTGTGATAGTTGAATATCCATAATGAATCTAATAGTTTAATACAAGAGAATACAAATGAAAAAGTTCTTACCGCTTTAGAGAAATAATAGATTTAATTACAAGGTATTTATCAAAGATATATTATAACAAAATACTAAAGGATCTTTTAAAGACTAGCCCAACTAACACCAAAATAATCTATGACTGCATAATCGCAGAACAAACAGAATTAAACATCAAAGATTCAACTAAAGAAGGCAAAATAAAGATTCTTGTATGGCTTTCAAACTTTCACGAAAATATCTCATTTAGAGAAATGACAAAATAAGATATACTTGAATATATAAATAATTTACGAAAATCACCAAAAGAAGATCCGAATAATCATAAAATCTACATGTATTAGATTAGGTTATGTCCATTCCCCATACATTTTATTTCAACTTTCGCCATGCCATATGTACAGATTAAATCATATAGAACACCAAAGCTTTACAATTGTAAAGCCACCTAATTATCTATGTGTTTATTGTTATTATGAATGAGGAACAAAAATCAAAAAGAACAAGAGTGTGCCATAGTAAATGAATTGAAAAGTGATAAAGAAAGAAAAGAATTCAATTCTTGCTGTTGTAGATAGTAGTGTCAATACCAAAAGCATTCTGTATAGACATAATTACCCTTCTTTTTTTCGAAATTAAGTTTAAAATCCTCATGATTATCTGATACCATTTTAAAATAGATGCAGTGTTAACATTAATTTGCTATTTATTTCAACACATTATTGTTATTGTTTTGAAATTTATATATATATCTTGAAATATATTGATAGTATTGGCCAAAAACGACATCAAAAATGCAATATTTGTGTTTATCGTTATGATTATTTTGCTGCCTTTTGCGTATTTTCCAATTTCTTTTGCTCCAGTTTATGCTCAAACTGAACCTGATTCTGCTATTTCTGGTTCTCCCTGTATTGCTTATGATGCAGAAGAGAGACTAATAACAATAAGCTGCAAGTCTTCAAGTATTTCGAATGCTTACAGCAGCCTTGGACAATAGTGTATTAAGTAAGGAAAATGTCACCACAGGCAATAAAAACCAATGGCTACTAAATGCGGGTATTGTAGTTTCTCAAGGCTCAACACTGTACATTAACTCTACGGAC
>JBNJLU010000185.1:0-4644 GCA_050591185.1 Candidatus Nitrosocosmicus sp. | reverse complement strand
AATTTTTGATGAAATAAAAAATGAATTTTCAATTGATATCATTCCAACAAAACCTCCACTTAAAAAGGCAGCATCTATGAGTAAAAAAAATCATATCGCTATAATGGGCTCTACTGGACTGTTAAATAGCAAAGAATTCAATTATTTATTGAAAAGGGAAATTCCTCAGCATATTTTTATCACTAAAATAGATTCATCTGATTTAATTGACATAGTCGAAGATGGATCCTTTCTATCTGATCGAAATCATACCTTTAAAATTATTCAAAAAACAATAAAATCAAATTTTGAAGACTCTATTGATGTGCTTGTTTTGGGTAGCACTCATTTACCTTTTATTAAAAATTATATTGGAGATCTTTTGCCTTCAATCAAATTTATAGATTCATCCTCTCAAGTTGCGAAGGATGCAAAGAATTATTTGCAATTCAACAAAGATCTAAATAGAAATGGCAAGGGAAAACTTGAGATACTTGTCTCATCAAATAAAAAAGACTTTCAGACTATACTCCGTTATATGGGTACGAGGGAAATAATATATGACGTATCTTTGCAATTCTAGGTTTTTCTGGCAGCATTTAAATTACTTTAAACTGAATAAATGAATAATTTTTCTGGTTATCGATGTGTATAAAATATGAAAAAAATTAGAATTGGAATAGATGTAGGAGGTACTTTTACAAAGGCTGTAGCTATTGATGTGCTTGATAAAAAGATTTTAGGAAAAACGTCGATTCACACAACCCACTCCTCTATGGATGGTGTATCCGAAGGAATTGTTAATGTGTTGTCATCACTGATCAAAGGAAATAACATAAATCCAATGGAAATAGAGTTGATCTCTCATAGCACTACTCAAGCAGTTAATGCTCTTTTGGAAGGAGATGTTGCAAAGGTTGGCATTATTGGAATGGGTGTTGGATTGGAAAAGTCTAATATCATAAAAAGAACTCACATAAAAAACATTCCATTAAGTTCTAATAAATTTTTAAAAACTTGTTATGTTTTTTTAGATACCTCAAAGTATCTGAAGGAATTTGATGTTGAAAAATCAATTGAAAGTCTTGCATCTGAAGGAGCTCAGTCTATTGTTGTCAGTGAAGCCTTTGGTGTTGATGATCCAAGTAACGAAATGTTTGTAATGGACAATTCTAAATTGCCGTGCACCTCAGGACATGAATTAGCGGGTATATACGGATTAGAAATTAGAACCTTGACTGCTACCATTAATGCAAGCATACTACCAAAAGCCATCAATACGGCCAACTTTGTCAAATCTGCAGTAAAAAAACTTGACATATCTGTCCCATTGATGATAATGAAAGGGGATGGGGGCGTCACAACATTGGAATCTTTTTTACATAAACCTATAATTACTGTTTTATCGGGACCTGCTGCAAGTGTAGTTGGTGCACTTCTTTTTTTGCAGGTTTTAGAAGGCATTTTTATTGAAGTAGGGGGAACCTCAACAAATATCAGTATTATTAAAGATGGGAAGCCTGAAATGCGTTATGTTACTATTATGACTCACCCTACATGTATTAGGTCTTTTGATGTACGTATATGTGGGGTAGCTGGTGGTTCGCTTACAAGAATTTCCATTCACAAGAGAATTGTTGACGTAGGTCCGAGGTCTTCTCACATAGCTGGATTAGAATATTCTTGTTTTGCTGATCCGGACGAATTACGGGAAGGAGAGATTGTGCTCATTAGCCCACTAAACGATGATCCTTCTGACTATGTTTGCATCAAAACTCCAAGTGGAAAGTTATATGGTATTACTAATACTTGTGCAGCTAATGCATTAAATATCCTTCCTAGCAATGATAACGCCTTCGGAAACGCTGAGTCTGCAAAAATTGCCTTTACCAAACTGTCTGACTTCCTTGGGATACCTTTCAAACAAATAACCGAACAAATTCTTGACATTTCTGTTACTAAAATTGTAAATTATATATTACCTGCGATAAAAGAATACAAATTAGCAAAAGATCGGGTGGTCATCATTGGAGGAGGCGGCGGCGCATCGGTTTTAGTTCCAAAGGTAGCGGAGAAACTTGATTTTCAATACAAAAAAGCAGAGTATGCTGATGTTATATCATCTATAGGCGTGGCAACAGGGATGATATATGAAGAAAAAGAGCGTACAATTGCCAATCCATCTCCTGAGAATGTATCTCAATTAATAGATGAAGTTAAAAACGAAGCTATTTCTAAAAATGCATCACCTGATTCATTGTCTATCCAATCTGAATATATCAGCGAACGGGCAGTACTTAGAGTCACAGTCATGGGTAATGTTACACTGGATTTGTCTAATGCTCGCTCTAAGGAATTGAATTATGTTGAATTGACCAAAACTGCTAATGAGTTATTTAGACAAAACGGAAACATTGTTTTAGAAAGTAATATCGGAAATTATTATGTATTTTCTAATTCATATGTGCAAAAAAAATTCCTATTTAAAACAAAAAAACAATCAATCTTAGTACTTGATAAATTTGGCCGAGTGAGATTGTCTTTGGATTCTGGTAAATTGATAAATGGTCACTCAAAGGAATTATCTGAAAATTTGTTACCACTTTTATCTGATCTATCGTCATCATCTTCTGGTCTTTCACCTCAAATCCATCTAATTGATGGATTTCAAATACTTGATTTCTCGAGCCTTACCGCAAAGGAACAGGTTGTTAAAGCTATCCGAGAGCAATTGGACAAAATAAACTCTAATATCCTATTGGTTGTAAAGAACTAATTTTAGGTATTTCGATTTCGATTTAAGCCAATAATTATCAAATTGTAATTAATTACGTTTTTAAGATTCAAAAATTCATTTCAAAATGTCTTGAAAGATATAGTAGTTTTGGCCGGTCCTTCCTCATTAGATTTAGGAAATCATATTTCTGCTCGCTTAAAGTCCGTATCTATTCCAGTAGATCTCAGAATTTTTTCAGATGGTGAAAGTAAAATAAGGATTGATGCAAACCTGTTAGACAAAAAATGCATAGTAGTTCAATCTACCTATCCTCCTGTGGATTCTCACCTGTTGCAAACATTGATGATTGTTTCTTGTTGTTATGACTTGGGAGCTTCAGAAGTTATAACTGTAATGCCTTATATGGGATATGCTCGTCAAGACAGGAAGTTTTTAGAAGGGGAATTTCCTACAATTTCATTAATTGCCCGGATGTTAGAATGTATTGATGTTCATAATTTAATTACGGTGGATATCCATAGCATTAAGGCACTCTCATATTTTAAACTAAATGTTTTGAATATTTCGTCGATAAATTCACTCGCAAATTATGCTAAAACTCAATTTAACTTGATCAACCCTGTTGTAATTTCTCCTGATATGGGGGGTATTTCACGAGCTAAAGAGTTTTCAAAAATAATACAATCTAATTTCTTTGGATTGAAGAAAATGAGAGACCGAGTTTCCGGAAACATTGTTGTGGATGAAAATTTAGAATTCGATGTTAAAGACCACGATATAGTTATTATAGATGATATGATTTCTAGTGGGGGAACAATTTTAAAATCGTTAGATGTTTTGAAAAAAAACCGGTGCGGTAAAATCTATGTCATGTGTGTACATGCCTTATCTGACGAAAATTCTATAAATACATTGAAAAATGCGGGACTAATTGATATTGTTTCAACTAATAGTGTTCCTAGGTCATGTTCAAAAGTCGATCTTAGTTTGGATATAACAAATGCGTTGTCTTCTATCACTGGTGATTGCATAAAAGATGATGGTTTTAACTGAAACATCAACTACAATACAACACCATGGCTAATCTAGATGTAACTTTTCTTGGAACATCCGCAGCAATGCCTTTAGAAAATAGGTTTCTTTCTTCTATCGTTGTTAGCAGAGATGGGACATTATTTATTTTTGACGCGGGAGAAGGTATGCAGTATAATTTTATTCGTGCTCGATTTGGTTTTAATAAAAAAACTATGCTTTTTATTACACATATGCATTCAGATCACATTTTGGGTATTTTGGGTTTTTTTCAGACACTTTCATTACAGGGACGAAATTTACCTATAGATGTCTACGGCCCTAAATTGCTTTATGATTTTTTAAAAGAAAATCTTAGAATTCTTGGTATTAGTTTGTCTTTTGAGATAAATGTCCATGCTATTGATGACAAAGAAGGAATTCTCGTGACCAACAAAGACTACAAGATAGTGTTTTGTAAATCTAATCATGGCAGCGATATTTGCTCTTTTGCTTATTGCTTGATAGAAAATAGCCGTCCTGGTGAATTTGATATAAAAAAAGCTAAAGAATTAGAAATTCCAGAAGGCAGCCTATACCGGATGTTGCAAAATGGTGAAAATGTAACATTTGACAATAGATTAATATCTTCTAATACTCTTGTAGGTCCAAGACGTCCTGGAAGAAAAGTTGGCATTTCGGGGGACACAATGCCCTCAAATGAATTGTGTGAGTTTTTCAGGAATTGCGATCTGTTAATTTTTGAATCTACTTTTAAATCTACTGAATTAGGCAAAGCCAAAGAGAGCTTTCACTCTACTGCTTTGGAAGCAGCTAGTCTGGCAAAATTAGCATGCGTACATAGATTATGTCTTACTCATTTTAGCACTCGGTATAGAAACTTGATTGATTTGTTA
>JBNJLU010000184.1:0-4649 GCA_050591185.1 Candidatus Nitrosocosmicus sp. | reverse complement strand
GAGATGATGATAAAAGTATCATTGTATAACCTGTTTAGAAGAATACAGTAGAATAAGAATAGTTGTGATCGAAGGATAATGAATTAGGAAACAAAGCAACATCTATCTATCAAATTCTTATGTATTGGATAATACGTTAAAGTAAATTTGGCATCTCTAGCACTTTCATATCAGATACTTATATTATTAATTACATTTAATTCAATAAAGTTTTTTATATGTGTTTTAAAATTGTCACAGAATTAGAACTCCTAATAAATTTATTAAATAAACATGACATTGTAGTTTAGATATTCCCAAGATTTATCATCTGATGTTTTTCTTCAAGATTGTTGTGCCATTTGATTTTTTCCACCAATTAAGATAGTTACTCTTACCCAAAAAAAAATTTTGTTGTCTTAAAGTTATTTGGAATTGTAGGTTTTGTAATCTATCCCTTGGATGTTCTTTTCTTTTGAAAGTTGCAAAACCTTATTAGCATCTCTTCTGCCAATAATGGATTATCCATTCCTCAAAAGAAAAACCAGGGATTGCTATCCTGAATTGTTAATTTCTAAAACTAGAAAGCCTCAAAATACTATAAATCTCATCGTAAACTGGCTTTGAGATTCAATAGACCTTAAAATGCAAGTAAATTGCCACAAAGGATTAATCATTGATTTGTGATGTACCTCTTTAACTTGGGTGTTCACATATTCAATAAATGGTAGGGCCTAAATAAATAGACAACCTTGTAGTGGGCCGAAAGGGATTTGAACCCTCGACCTTTCGATTATCAGTCGAACGCTCCACCAAGCTGAGCTATCGGCCCTATTTTGATAATTTTTTAGAGTTTGATTTTTCTAATATAAATGTAGTTTATCATTGATGAATAAAACGATCATATCACAATTACTATTTAGTGAATTTAGTGTAAGATTGACTTAAAAATTTTACTTTAACCTTGATTTAATATTATGGATGTATATATGGATATTTATAGAGCAGGCATGATAAATTTAGTTTACAACATCTCTTATTAAGGGTATATTTTACAAATTTTAATTCTTTTATTTTATTTTATTTTATTTGAAAATGATTTGATATAATCGATTTATCAATGGGAAATAAAATGGATAAATAAAATACATATCTGCAAAATGCGATGAAAAATTATTCACTTTTCTTAGATAAATTCAATTGTATTTATGTGTATTTATTGTTTTTTTGTGGTCGGTCTGTATAATATATTATAAAGTTAATTGTACATTTGTTTATTTGGTTAAATGAATCTATAGCTGTGATAATATATTACTGTGTCGCTATTTCGATTATGGGTGTTTATTTATTGTTAAATAACATATGTGTCAAAATTAATAATATTGTGTTGCATATTAAATTAAATTTATTGACATATTGTCATTATTTAAAATCAAGTCCAAAAAACCTATCGATAAGTAAAAAAACATACTCCTCAATATAGAGGATATCCATTGAGAAAAGATATTAATTGCATAGCGCTTTTTACCAAACGTAACAATCAAGAATCAAAAGAAATTTCCCTATTGTTGAAAGATAAAATAGTGGAAGAGGGAATCGATGTAATCGATTATTTATTGCATGGGGATTATTCTAATCAAAACAATAGGAAAAAAGAAATCGATATGGCTATATCAATAGGTGGTGATGGCACCACCCTAAAGACTTTTAGAACTTTGCCTCCTGGAATTCCTGTTATAAGTATCAATGCCGGAGGAACCAGGGGAATACTTTCAGAAGTTTCCAAAGGTTCAGCAATCTCTATTGTGCCTTCTTTACTTAAAGGAGATTACTATTTAGAGAAACGTGTTCGTTTATCAGCTACTCTTGGAGATAAAACTTTTTGCCCCGCCTTGAATGATTTTGTTTTTGTTCGATCTGATCTAACTAAAACCCCTTCTTTTTGTTTATCTTTATCAGGTAATTCTATTTTCCAAAAAATGGATGGGATGATAATTTCAACCCCTACAGGTTCTACAGGTCACTCATTGTCAAATGGGGGTCCTGTATTACAAGAAACCCTTGAATGTATTTTGGTAACACCTATCGCGTCTGTAAATAGGATGCCTTCATTTACTATTCCTTTGGTAAATATGGATTTATATGCCAATTATGACATAAAGTTTATTATAGATGGGCAACAAATATATGAAATCTCAAAAAACGAAAAAATCTCAATTTCGAGACATCAACACGATGCAATTTTTCTAAGATTCAACAATAGTATGTTAAGACAGTTGACCAAACTTGGATATTAAAGAATATGTTACAGATTCAAATATTTTTTATATGGGTATCCCATTCCAATCTGATTCTAGCTTTAAGTATTATATAACTCCTGAAATTCTAAGTGAAATAAATCATATCCAAAAAAAAATTGATGGGCTTAATTTGTTACTGTCTCTTAAAAAGGTAATAATTATTGAACCCTCATTAGCAAATATCAAATACATATCAAATAAAATAAAGTCTTTGGGACAGTTCGGGTTATCAAACCCTGATTGTTCTATAATTGCGTTAGGTTTTCAATTAAATCTTCCCATTATTTCCACTGATTATACCGTTATTAATACCGCGAAATCTCTATCTTTGCATACAATAGTTCCTGGCAAGAGCAATTTTGAAGTAAAACAAAACAAAAAATACTGTAGTATCTGCAAAAAGTACTTTGATATCAAATATTTGTATTGTAATTATTGTGGCAACAAATTGATATTTAAAACTATAAAGAAATAAAACAAAAAAATTAATACTGACATTGTATAAAATTTTATAATAATATTGCAGAATAATCAAATTTCTAGTTTAATTTATTCTTTTCTATAAAAATATTTTACAATATCCTGATAATGTAATAACGTTAAGTTATTAAGTTATTGAAATATTTTAAAGTAATAGTATGAATATAAAAAAAGATGAAAAATTTGAATCAATCTATTGCACAAAATTTGATTATGATGACTTCATTATTATGTTCTCTCGAGATGTATTGTAGACTGCTCTGTAGAAAGTACAAAGCCTATAAGACTGGTGAAACCTTGAGTTATTATAGTCAAGGATACAAGCTTTGTAAAGAATGTGAATTATTTTTAGATTGGATTGGGACTAGATGTCCTTGTTGTAATACAGTTCTAAGGACAAAACCCCATAATTCATTCTCTAAACAAAAATATCGTTTAGGCCAGTCTTTTAACTTGCTATAATTGCATTTTATGTATTTTGTTATAAATGACAAAAATATGTTATTCTTAAGAATAGGTGATTATGATGATGATGATGATGATGATTAGGAATAAAAATAACTCTCTTGCTCTTTTGTGATATTGTCAATTTGTATGTTAAATGATTTTAACGCCAAAACGCCAATTTCGATCTCTATTTTTTTTGGAACACTATATACCTTTGGCTCTAACTTATTACAATTTTTTGATATATGTATAATAGATAATAGCTGATTTGCAAACGATAATGCCATTATTTCTGGGGAATTCCCTTCCCCGCCAACTAAATTTATTACTCGGCCCTCCGCGAGCAAATATATATTTTTTTTGTTTATTTTGAAACATTTTAAATTTTTTCTAATTGTTGTTGGGTGGTTATCTTCACTGTTTAAGTAATCCATATCGATTTCTACATCAAAGTGACCTGCATTGCACAAAATTACGCCATTTTTCATGTTTCTTATATGTTCTTGTCTGATTACTCTTAGTTGACCTGTACATGTTATATAAACATCACCAAAAGCTGTTGTATCGCTAATTGGTTTTACTTCAAAACCATCCATAAAAGCCTCTAATGCGTTGACAGGATCAATTTCTGTAACAATAACCTTAGCTCCAAGACCTTTAGCATTATTTGCAATGCCTTTTCCAACCCAGCCGTAGCCACAAACTATTATGCGTTTACCTGCCAATAGAATGCCAGTTGTTCTTAAAATCCCGTCGATAGTACTTTGACCAGTACCGTATCTGTTATCAAAAAGATTTTTTGTTCTTGATTGATTTACCGCTATAATTGGATATTTTATGATTTTTTTCTTATACCATGCATTTAATCTATTTACCCCCGAAGATGTCTCTTCGGTTCCGCCAAAAATTTTATAATTTTTCTGCAATGCTCTTTTATGGAATTCCCCTCCATCGTCTACTATTATATTCGGTTTATTGTCTAGTACCATGTCCATATTTTTAAAGAATGTTTGGATTGTTTTTCCTTTTTCCCTGTATACTTTGATCCCTTTTTCTTTTAATAATGAAACTATGTGTTCTTGAGTTGAAAGGGGATTTGCTGGACATATGAGTATTTCTGCACCCAATTGTTGTAATCCCAATATCAATACCGCTGTTTCCTTTGTGATGTGTAAGCAAATTCCTATGCTATATCCTTCCAATGTATCCTTATTTTTATATCTTTTAATTATTTGATCGATTATCTGCATATTTTCATATGCCCAGTAAACATCCATTTTTCCTTGTTTAAGCGAAGGTACTTTCTGTGGCATATGTTGCATTAAAAAAATACCTATTGTTTTTTTTCTTTATAATCGGATAAAATATCTGAATACCGTGAATCTTTGTATGCTATATATTTAACAAAATCGCCATATGTTGAATCATAGCTACATTTATCGC
>JBNJLU010000183.1:0-4674 GCA_050591185.1 Candidatus Nitrosocosmicus sp. | reverse complement strand
GAGATGATGATAAAAGTATCATTGTATAACCTGTTTAGAAGAATACAGTAGAATAAGAATAGTTGTGATCGAAGGATAATGAATTAGGAAACAAAGCAGATAATGAATATAAAATATACGCAATCACACACATACACACATAATTAAACAACAATTAACTGCTTTTTATTTCAGCAATGACAACCAAATAAAACCCATCATCATTTGGTTAGTGTAATGAAAAACAAGGATTTTCCTTAAAGATATACTTTTACAAGAGTTCCAATTAACCATTTTTGGTTTAAAAGAAATAACATGAGTTTATTTTTACTCATTCCGCCGGATATTTTATCATATATCAATATATTGATAGTAAGTTTTATTACAAGCATTATTTTGTTTATTCCAATTCCATATGTTCCAGTCCTAATAGCTACATCATTTAACGAGAAATTAGATCCAAACCTTATTGCATTGATTAGTACAGTAGGTGTGACCGCTGGTAGATCCATCATATTTTTAGCAAGTTATTATGGTAGAAAGATATTAAAGGATAGAACAAAAGAAAAGATGATACCACTCCAAAGATTGCTAATGAGGTATGGATGGATAGGTGCGTTTATTTCAGCTATCACCCCTTTTCCACCAGATGATATGATTATAATACTTTTAGGAATTGCCAAATACAATCCATTGAAATTTGTTATTGCCAACTTTGCAGGCAAGTTAATTGCAAACATGGCTGTTGTATGGGGGGCAATATTAATGGGTAAACCTTTAATAGAGCAAATTTTTGCACAAAGCCAAAGTCCATTATTGCTTATTGTAATCTCGGCAATTAGTGTAGCTAGCGTAGTGCTAATCATCTATTCATTAATTAAGGTAGACTGGGCAAAAATTATTGGGAAATGGTTTCCTTGGACATTAAGTGATGAGCATAAGGATAACAAATAAAGAGATTGTTTTGCTTTGTTGAGTTTACATAAATCCATCTCTGTTGTTATTGCTGTTGTTGTTGTTTTTTTTTGGCATGATTAACAATTCATTAATCAAAAGCGTTTAAACCCAAAGGCCAGAATAAATTTAATATATCCAAATAGGGCAGAAATAAAGATAAGGTACCATTCATATCATTTAGATAGTTTCGGTGGACTCATCCTCCCACAAAAATGAAATTGATAACAGAAAAACAATTCAGCACATATTATTATGCAATTATTTACATGTATTGATATTTTACAAATAAGCTCAATAAAGTAGAAACCAATTCTAATCGATTCAGAAGAGAAACGTACGGTGTTTGTTGCGATTTTTCATGTCCAATCTGATCAAAACCAATGGTAAATATAGTGTCAAACGATATAGTAATAAATCGTTTCCTAATCGACAGGTTTTGAGGCTCAAACACATCTGCACCCACACGCATGAGAAAAGGATTATGGAAAAATGATGAACCACATAAAGGACAATAAAATGGATATTTTGCTCTGTACTTTGCAGGTAAAAGAAAAGATAGAGTAAAAAGAGCGTATGTTATATGGATATTTTTTTTGCAAATTACATAACAAAGAATCAAAATCAATAGTTGGAATAGATTATAAAAAAGATGTAGATATTTTATATAATATAATGCACAATGAAAAGTAATGAGTAATCATAATGTAGATAGCGGAGAAAGATCTGATGAAAGTAGTACTGACGTACAAGCAACATTTTCTTGTGACAAATGTGATCAGAAATTTAACTCTCGGCAAGAATTAAAGGAGCATACAGATACCTCACACTAATACAAAAAAGCAACCTTTTTTTGGTTTGCACCAGATATATCTGCAGGGAACTAAAAAAATTAATGCTACCTCGATGTTTTAAAATATCATTTTTCCATTCAAAATTTTAAGCACATTTTACCCATATTTATGAAAAACAAATAATACTTTAAGGACGACTGAATCAAAAAAGGGTGTATTTCAAAAGAGAAAACAGATTATGTCTTTGTGAATGAAGCCAAGGCAATGCGGCTTTTAGCGTGGATATAAAAGAGTATGACTCTGTATGCATACTGTAAATACAGTTCTTAACAAGTTCACAAAATACTAGTAACATTTGTTACCGTTATGCTCTAATTCAATTGGATTTATTTATTTGTTAATTGTTTTTAAAATGAATTAACCTTGCCACTGGCACTGTTGATGAAATATGATTTAAAATAAATGTGAAAATGCAATGCATAACTTTTAAAAGAGTCATTGCTAAAGAATTAACAATCAGGCATTATTTTAATGCCATTAAATCTGATTTATTATTTTGGAATCAAAAATCTTTAGAGAACCTTCATCTATCCCTATAAAATGCATGATAAAATGTGTCACACCCATTTCCACATATTCGTTTATACCCCTCAAAATTCGCTCAGGTGTTCCTATTGTTATCCCATTGACAAGGTATTCTTTATATTGTTGCAAAGTTTTGTCTTTTCGCTTATATTGCATCAGAATTTGATTAACTTTTTCTTCCGACTCTCTAATTATGCATGGTAGAACGACAGAATATTGCATGTCATTATGGCTCTTTCCTGCAGCAGATTTGCCATAGCCCTTCAAGATAGACATTTTTCTTTTCATTTCTGTAGGCGAACCAAAGAATAGGTTATATCGGTCAGCGTGTTTTGCTACAACCTTTAGCAAATACTTTTCTCCAGATCCACCCACCATGATAACAGGATAGGGTTTTTGAATTGGCTTTGGATTACATATCACGTCTTTTACAGTATAATACTGCCCATGAAAATTAGCACGTGGTTCTGTCCACATTGCCTTAATTATGCTTAAAGATTCATCTAACTGTTTAATTCTTGCAACATTTGATGGAAAATCATATCCATATGCCATGTATTCTTGCTCATACCAACCCGCGCCAATTCCCAATTCTAGTCTCCCATTGCTTATGACATCCAAGGTGGAAAGCATCTTTGCTAATAATGATGGATGACGGTAAGAGTTGCATATAACTATCTGCCCTATTTTTATTCTTTTTGTGATTGCGGCTGTAGATGTTAATATTGTTGTGCATTCAAAGATATTTTTGTCCAGGTCATCACTATGATGAGGAATAAAATGATCATAAGCATAGATGGAATCAAACCCAAGGTTGTCAGCCAATGTGGCAATGGTTTTTGAAAATTCATGCTGCTTGACTGGGTTATTTTCATTCTCCATTGGCAAATTTCCACCTCGCCACCCTTGTGGAATAGACAATCCAAATTGCAATCTATCGCTATTTTGAACGGATGTCATATATGCTGCTCTAAATATGCCAAAGTATTAAATTAATTTTATAACAACGATTGAAAGGATATTTTAATTGATAATTGAGCAACGGCTTTGGTTGCCAAGTTAAAAAAACACGTGGATTGATTCATAGGTTGCAACACAAAAATAAGCACCCCTTTTAAACACCCGGTGATGACGAAACAGAACCAAATTAAAACTATATTTTTTCTATAGTGCGTATTTGGTAACCCATTTTATTATTCTATTTGTTTCTTGGAATGTATCAGGGTTTACTGATGATTCTAAAGATACTTCCTGTCCTCCAGTTATTTCCTCTAAATAGTTTTGAAAGTCCAAATAGTCTGCAAATTCTTTATACGATAAGCCTGAATCGCAGAGACCATTTTCTTTGCCTGCAAAATTAACTGGGGTTGGAAATGCAACACCCAAACTATGATCTATAAACCATATTGTTCTCTCATCAATAATATAGACATATTCTGAATCGGACCTTGATTTTATTAAATCAATGCCACGATCATTATAATAACCCATATGGAAAATGATGATTCACCGAACTATTTAGCCTACGCTATATACACTAAAAATGATTTTTATTTTAAACAAGTCAACGGATAACATATTGCAAATACGGTTGCAAAGATATGGAGTATATGCACTAAGGTAAAAAGATATCCCCTTGTTTATAGATTCTATTTTAGGTACAGTATTTTCCTAAAAGGTCTATCTTTGACACATTTTTGATTTTCCATTCATTATGTATTTTCATTGGAATACGCATATAGATTTGTTAAATCAGCAGTTCATTCGTCATATGTTTTGGCTCTTGCTTTTTGTGTCAGTTCATATACGCATAATACTGCTGCTTTGTATTTTTTACCCCTATGGATGCAAGATATGTAATGGTTAACTTTTTCTGCTTTTGAAGTTTGACTTGGGCAGATTCTTTAGTTTAGAAACACCATATCCAACTACCCATTTATAAAATTATAAACAAATTTTAAATTATTCTCTGAGAAAATAATATCATATGCGTAGGTAATGGTGCACCATATTGCTATAATGCCCTATATTTACACAATAACCAGTAGAAAAAAATAAATCGGCATAATAAAAATTGTTATATTATTCAACCAATATATTACAATAATTGATGAACCATTTAATAGCTTTAATATGATCAATATTACACTCACAAAAGAAGATTTAGATGCTCTAAACAGAACATTCGAAATTTTATTATCTAAATCAGGTGATAAAGAACAACCAAAATTCTTATTGGATGATAAACACAGAAACAATCATCAAAAACAGCAGAATAAATTGGATGTCCAAATTAATGCAACTGATAACCACAGAATAGAATCGGATAGCATAGGTGAAAATAAGTTGCCTATTAATCGAT
>JBNJLU010000182.1:0-4687 GCA_050591185.1 Candidatus Nitrosocosmicus sp. | reverse complement strand
ATGTTACTGGGCTATTGGATTGTACCGGCGAAATAAAAAGGATGATCTATGACAATCTCAGGAAAAACAACCACGGTTATTCACTGTCTTTGTTTGAGATTATGCAGTCTATCTACAACTTGGTTTATCCTTTTTCCTTCTATGATAATCTTATTCCCGGGATCAGAAAAAAATTGGATGTCTCCAAAAGAATGATGGAGGATGTTAGAATCACAATGACTGAGGAATACCAAAGGACAATGTTCTTAAATGAATTCAAAAGCGTTTCGGAACGGAAACAACAATAATGTGGTTTGTCAAATGGTTTTATTTGTTATGAATTCTGCTAAAAAGACAATAAATACCGTCTAAGTATGAATCCCCGATAAAAATCAAAAAAATAAAATCAAACTACAGAAATCTGGTGAATGCCTCTGTGAGGTATTTATTTAATGTGTTGGACCAGTTAACAAACCCTTCCGGAGCTTCGGGGTAGTTTCTATAGTGGTTTACCAACTTTTCATTCACGCTTGATGTGTATTTTAAGTCTTCTGCTAGTTTTTTATTGAGTGTCCCCCTTATCAGCATGCCAATTTTGTCTATGGTGCCAAACACCGGATGCTCGCCATTGGTTATTTTTTCAATATCCATTTTGGACAAAAAGTGTTTCATCCCGTAATTGATTTGCTCGTTTGTTAGTTGTTGCAGCATTCTTCTGAACACCTCCAAACCTGGCGTTTTGTATCCGTACTCATTAATGAAGTTCTTGTTGTATCTCCATAAGCCCTTTTCAGATACGTCATTCTCTTCTATTGCTTCTACTATGTCTTTTCCTGCTATGGTTGCCGCAATTATGGCGGGTCCTATACCCCCTGCATCCAGCGGTTTTGGCATCCAGGCCGAATCACCAACCATTACATATCCATTTGCTACCAGGCAATCGTTTTGCCTTCTAACTGAAACCTGCCATGTGCCCCATTCATTACCTGTGTCCTCCTCTTCATTTGATAGTTTTGGGTTTTTGATTGCTGGGTTAATGTTTACGTAATCATCAATTAGTTTTTTAAGGTCTCTTTTGCTTCCTAGTTCTTTGTTTGCTTTGTCAAAAAGCTTTTGCTGAACTCCCAGTCCTATGTTTACCTTGTTTTTACCTTTGGGAAAAACCCACCCATATCCACCAGGTGAAAGTTTTTGATCCAAATGTATTATGCAATAGTCAGGATCAAAAAAAGTTTTGTCCTCTTGTCCATCCTCTGAGTTAAAATCATAGATGTATCTTCCAGTTGCCTCAAGGTCGTTCCTGTCTATTCGCCGCTGAATGAATGATTTTATTGGGAGGTTTGTTCTTAGAACCGATGTTACACCTGTACAGTCAACCACTACTTTTGCGGTTTTTTTGAAAATCTCCTTTGTTTCTGTGTTTTCGCCTTCGATGCCTATTACATAGTTGTTATCTGTGAGTGACTTTCTAACTATGGTGTTGTTTGCAACCTCGACTCCCAAATTGGTCGCCTCCCTAAACTGCTTTTGAGGCAAGATCTTTCTATTTAGGATATATCCCTCGCCATCAAATGACACTTTGGTTTGGTGATCAGGGGAAAAGGCCACAACCCCTTTGACAGGGTGTTCAATTTCTGGGGATCCCCATGAGATTTTTATCCTATCTTTCATGTAATCTACCGTGTTCTTACCAACTGCGTCACCACATATCCAACCTGATATTGTTTTTCTGCCTTGGATTTCTCTTGGATTTTTGTCAACTACCAGTATCTTTAACCTCTGGTTAGAGTAATATGCTGCAGATGAAGCTACAATCATGCCTGCTAGTCCGCCACCTGCTATTATGATATCGTAATCTGTTTTTGACAGGCTCATATTTTATAAATCTAGCTATATTAAAGGATAATTAAAGTTAATTGATGCCAAAACAAGCCGGTAAAGCGTATTGTCAATATGACAACCCGTTTTACCTAACGAACCTAGAGCAACTCAAAATGTGTTGTTTTTTTAGTTGTTTTTGATTAAGAAGTGCCGATAACAAAATAAACAATTCACTAACGTGTTTTTTTCTAAATCAGGCTGCAATTGTAGATGTGCCAATAAATGTGGCGGTCCAATAGAGCCATAGGTTTGAAATCTCTCCAGACAGTATGGCAGGTGCTAATGAGCGCGCAGGGTTCATTGATGCTCAGATATGAATGCAAAAAAGAATATGTCCAAGCCAACAATCCCGCCAATAGCTATTGCACCGAAACCCCTCAAGCCTTTAGTGTAGGCCACGACCAAGATCACTGCCATAAGCAGAGCAGAAGCCAATATTTCTACACCAAATACCAAAGGTAGAGGATATGCATAGTTTGGGAAACTGGCTCCTAGAAAAGCCTCATTTCCTATCATGTGCTTTACAAAAATGCTCCCAAGTAAGGCACCAATTATCTCGGCTGTTAAGTAAAGAACGGCAAGTCTTTTTGTGGTGTATTTTGTAACCAGAAAGCCCAATGTTACTGCCGGGTTAAAGTGAGCCATCGAAACTTTACCAAACAGGTAAACACCAATTGCAACACCTACAAAAGGGGCAAATGCAACAAAAGGTGTGCCCAATGTCCCGTCAAGTTTGGCGTCTATGACCACAGAACCTGTAGCAAACACTACTACGATAAATGTTCCAATAACCTCTGCTAGAAACTTCTTTTGATTAGGGGATAATCTATTCCTTATTACCATAACCAGACTTGCTTTTTTAATCATGCTTTCGCTCTTTTTATTATAAATATTTGTATCTGATGGCGGATGGGATGGGCCCTGATTTAGTTATTCGTGTTTTCTTTACCATCACTTCAGTCATTTCTTTTATTTTTCCCTCAATCTCGTCTCTTATCGCCCTTACCTTTTCTATTGGTTTTCCTTTGGGTCCTCTATTCCTCAATCCAGGACTTGGAACAGATAATGTGGGACAGAAATTCTTATCCGTGCATCCCATATTGATGATTTTGTCAGCGTTTTTTATCGTCTCCTCCTTAAGCCCCTTTGGTTTTTGGGTGCTAATGTCTATGCCAATTTCCCTAATTGCCTCAAAAGCAAGAGGATTAATTTGAGATTTAGTAACGGTTCCCGCACTTGTTAGCTCGTAGTCTTTAGGTGCGTATTTACTAAACAGGCCCGCTGCCATTTGGCTACGCCAAGCATTCTCAACGCACACAAACAGGACATTCTTTTTTATTTTACCTTTAGGTTCGCCATTGAAAGAAAGTTTCATTTTGACTGGGTTAATTTGGTTATTGTTTTGTTGCCTTTGCCACTAAACTAGAGATTTTTCTGCCATCATTGTTATCTTCCATCTGGATGTATGGTTTTTCATCCAACACCTCAAGATTGGTAAATCCCGATTCTCTTATGCTGTCAAGATAATTTTCCTTTGTTAATGCGCCATCAATGCAGCTACACCAATCATCTGTGTTTACCAAATTTTCACCCTTTTCTTTAGATGTAACCAAATCGGATATCACCATCCTTCCGATTCCTTTGGGTTTTAGGATTCTGTAAATCTCTCTGAATGTGTTTGCCTTATCAGAGGTAAGGTTAATGACACAATTGCTTATAACCACATCCGCAGAATTGTCATCAGCAGGTATCCTTTTCTCAATGTCTCCCTGCCTGAACTCCACGTTTTTGTATCCGTGCCTTTCGGCATTTTGCCTTGCCTTTTCCAGCATCTCATCCGTCATGTCAACTCCAATGACCTTTCCCCTTTCTTTCACAATGTTTGCGGCCAGGAATGCGTCGATGCCTGCCCCAGAGCCAAGGTCAACCACAACGTCACCATCGTTTATGTGGGCAAATTTCGTTGGGTTGCCGCATCCCACGCCAAGAATGGAGGATTGGGGTATCGACGCCAATTCTGTTTGATTGTAGCCAATTGCCTTTATGGATTGTATTGTAGATGCCCCCGAATTTTCATCTCCACTACAGCATTCTGAAGAAGGCATGCAGCATGATTCCGAATTGCCAAATACGGCTATCTTCCCATATCTTTCCTTGATTTTTTCCTTGATTTTGTTGTCATTGCTCATAAATAAGTTTACAATGTAAACTATTTGAAGTGGTAAGAGAAGATCAGTAAAGTAAGTGAAATCAGGTAAACAAAATGGTTCCAAAGCCATTAACAGAAATAGTTTATCCAAGGATAGTGTAACCAAGTTACCAATAATCAATAATGATGATAATTCCTGCAATTTTAAGGGATATGATGTTGATGCCCTAATGAATGAAACGTCCTCTTTAAGAAAGTTGATAACAAAAAGGGGAACACTTAAAATTCTGTTGCCATTGTGTTGTTCCACTGAATCTGTAAGATACCTAAAGTTCAAAAAAACAATGAAGGGATTTAGCAGCAAAACCCTTGCAATAAGGCTAAAAGAACTAGAAAGAAACGGCATTCTGCACAGGCAGGCCTTTAGCGAAATTCCACCGAGAGTGGAGTACCAACTAACAGCCAAAGGGCAAGAGCTAACAGAATCCATAATTGACTTGCTGCAGTGGATGAGAAAATGGTCATCGAAACAATGATATGTTCGAGTTTAATTTGAAATTTGATATTTGGAAATACCGTACAAATGATCTATATCTGTTATCAATCTTACCCAAAAGACCCAATCGATCGCCGTGGGTGCATCTTTGCTGTCTCCAAAATTTTGGTTTTTTTTGTTTG